>SOKM01000265.1 GCA_004375785.1 Candidatus Cloacimonadota bacterium
AGTCTCATCCATAACAGTCCCTTTTTCCTTGATAGTCACTCATCCTCCTTCCTTTATACTCTGCTCAGGCATCATTCTTGTATTCATGCTTTGTATTCTCGACTCTGCTCTATGCTCTTTGCCCTATGCATTTATTAGCCGAGCAATCTCATTGTTTCTCAAGTACCTGAAATGTTCTGGATGGATATTTAAAAAAAATCCTGACGTTTATGTCAGGTAAGGTAATTCATATTTTTTGTTTCATTTGTTCCCCCTTTCCAGCCTCGCAGGACCGGTTTAAAGGTTAACTGCCATTTTTTATCTTCTACCATAACTTTTGAAATATGTCAAGACTTTTTTTTTGCCACGAAGGCACCAAGACACCAAGGTTATCAAATAGTTCTTTTTTTCGATAATGTTCTATAACTAATATTTTTCCTTTGTGCCTTTGTACTAATTTCTCTTGACAGAAAAAGAAAAAAATGATAAAACATAACAAATAAACGTGTACGAGGCAAGTAGAAAAGGGAAGTAAAATATGAAATACAAAGGGTTTTTAATATGCATAATTCTCTGTTTCATAGGAAACAATTGTGTATACTACAACACATTTTATAATGCAAAGATGGCTTATAATAGTGCGATAAAATCAAAGAAGAACTCGCCGAACAAAAAGGCACCCCCTGACCTCTTAAACAAGGTTATAGAGAAATGTGGAAAGATAATAAAGTATTCTCCCAATTCTCGCTGGGTTGATGATGCTTTAATCTTAATGGGAAAAGCATATCTCGAAAAGGGCGAATACGACAAAGCCCTGAGGAAATTTGAGGAGATTATTATTTATTATCCAGAAAGTCCTTTTGTAGATGAAGCACTCTATTTAACCGGAGTCACCTATCTTGGAAGGGAAGATTACAACCTCGCCATTGGTTCTTTTAATCAGGTTATAAGGATGAAAAAAGGCGGATTTGAGGATGATGCCAGTTTCAGAATTATTGAGGCATATTATAAAAAAAACGACTTAGATAATCTGCTTCTCGTTGGCAAGGATTTTGCCTCAAACTTTCCAGGAAGTCCTTTTCTGCCAAGAATGCTTCTTTTAATGAGTGATGCATATATACAGAGAGGAAACCTTGAAGAGGCTGTAAAGACCTTAAAGGAAGCTCGGAATATTGCAAGAGAGAAAGAGGACAAAAACGATATTGATGAAAAATATGCAATTGCATTAATAAAGAAGGGAAATATTGACGAAGGGCTTTCAATCCTGAAAAATCTTTCAGAGCGAACAACTCGTCAAGAAAGAATTGCCGTTCTCACCTTTGAAATTGTAAATGCATACCTGCAGGATAATAAGGTTGAAAAGGCATTAAAAGAATTAGAAAATTTCATATCACTCTTTCCTTCAGGGTCTTACGCTGCAGAAGCCTGTTATAGAAAAGGATTAATCTATGAAGAAAAAAGCAGAGATACAGAGTCTGCCATCGCTGCATATGATAATGCAATGAAACTCAGCCCTAAAGAAGATATTTATGCTCTCCTCACCCAAAAAAGCGCTGTCCTGAAGGCGATAAAGGAATACAAAGAATTACTGGCTAACCCTGATAGTAGCACTGATTTACCTAAAACACATTTTCTGCTTGCAGAGGTCTATCTCTTTGGTAAGAAGAATATAGATACCGCATTAGTTGTATATAAGAACGTTCTGGACAGTTTCCCTGAGACTCCTTTCGCTCCAAAAGCAGCAATGGCAATTGCCTGGATCTATGAGAATGAGAAGCAGGACAGCATAGAGACGGTCAATATGTATGAATCCATAGTGGAGAGGTTTCCAGAAACAGAATATTCCCTTGCTGCCTTGAAGGCAATTGAACGGTTGCGAGAGAAGCAGGGAAAAAGAAATATAGAAAGTAAGGAGTAAGCAGTAGGCAGTAAACAGTAAGCAGAAGGGAAAAGTGACACAATTAAATATGTAACAAAGGAATCAGAGTACCAGAAGAACAGAGTAGACCTGATGACTAAATGACCAATATTAAAGATTATCCTGCAATTGTCATTAGCAATAAACATATAGATGATAATATATTTCTGATTGAACTCCTTCTACCCGGGTTTGATGGCAAGGCAGAACCAGGCCAGTTTATAATGATAAAGATAGATGAAACTTATGACCCTTTCCTCAGAAGGCCATACAGCATCTTTGAATGTAAAAAGGAGAAGGTGAAGATACTCATCAAGACCGTTGGAAAAGGGTCAAAAATGATTGCGGAGAAAAAGCGAAAAGAAGAAATGGATATTTTAGGTCCTTTAGGAAACGGCTTTCCTGTTGATAAGAATAACTACCCCATTCTTGTAGCAGGCGGTATGGGGATAGCACCCCTCTGGTTTCTTGGCAGAAGATTGACTAAACTTAGAAATAAATTTTCAATAATTTTTGGAGAAAAAACAACGACCCCTTTAGCAGAAGAAATTAAAAAAACCTTTGGAGCAAAGGTTTTTTTTGTAACAGATGATGGTTCAAGAGGGATAAAATTAACTGCATCAGCAGCTCTCCCATTAATTTTGGACAAATCTCCTTACAGGAAATTCTCTATATACGCCTGCGGGCCAAAGGGTATGCTGAAAGATGTTATTAATTTTGGAAGTGGCAGGAACATCCCTGTTTATGTATCGCTTGAAGAAAAAATGGCTTGTGGTATTGGAGTGTGTTTGGGCTGTAGTGTAAAAAGAAGAGGCACTGATGGTTTCCTGACTGTCTGCAGAGATGGACCTGTTTTTAAGGGAGAAGAGGTGATGATTTGAATATAGACCTTACAACAAAAATAGGTGAATTAAGATTTAAAAACCCTGTTCTTACTGCCTCAGGAACCTTTGGATACGGATTGATAATGGAAGAGTTTTCTGATGTTTCTCTTCTTGGTGGTATTATCACAAAATCCATCACCCTCAAGCCGAAAGTGGGAAATCCAGCACCACGAATTGTCGAGACTGCCTGTGGCATGCTTAACTCAATCGGACTTGAAAACAGAGGCATTGATAATTTTTTAGAAGACATCCTTCCCGGTATAAGAAGATTCAAAACAAATATTATTGCAAGCATTGCTGGCAAGGACGAAGATGAATACGGGTTACTTGCTGAACGATTGGACAGACAGGTAAGCGCAATAGAGGTTAATATTTCTTGTCCCAATGTAAAAGAAGGGGGTATGAGTTTTGGACAGGATATATCTTCCACAAAACGGGTTATAAAAAAAGTGAGAATGAAAACCGCACTTCCAGTAATAGTAAAATTGACGCCAAATGTTACAAGTATAGAAGATATTGCTAAGGTTAGTGAGGATAACGGTGCAGATGCAGTTTCTCTTGTTAACACATATAAGGGACTCTCTATTGATATCTCTAGTAGAAAACCTGAACTCGGCAGTTTTACTGGTGGTCTTTCGGGGCCGGCAATTAAACCGTTAGCGCTTTATTCAATATGGAAGGTAGCCAAGAACATAGATATTCCTGTTATTGGCTGCGGTGGGATTATGAATTTTAATGATGCGATAGAATTCTTTATGGCTGGTGCATCTCTCATTGAAATCGGTTCAGCTACATTCAGAGAACCTAACGCAGCATTAAAAATTCTTAAGGGTATAAAACATTTTTTAAAAACTAAAAAGATAAAGGCTATAAAAGAGATTGTGGGCACAGTGAATGAAAATTAGAGTTTTGATGCTATTAGCAATAATCATTGTGACTCTTTCCGCCTGTACCCCATCAACAAGATTTGGAAGTAAACGGGGAGGAAAACTTGTTGGCTATGCTACTTACTATGGCCCCGGTTTTCATGGAAAGAAGACCGCTTCTGGAGAGGTTTTTGATATGTATAAGATGACCTGCGCACACAGAACATTACCTTTTGGGACCATACTTATCGTTACAAATATCTCTAACAATAAGAGCATTAAGGTGAGAGTAAATGATAGAGGACCTTTTGTTAAAGGTGTTATTATCGACCTTTCAATGGGTGCAGCAAAGAAGATTGATCTTGACGGCAAGGAGAAGGTCGAGATAGAGATTCTGAAATAAATATTATACCGTGGAGGAAAGATGAAAATAAACTCAGAAGAACGATTGATTGTTCCCCTTGATGTAATGACCCTGAAAGAGGCAAATGAACTTCTGGATAAACTCGGGCCCGTAGTGAAATTTTTCAAGATCGGATGTACTCTCTTTACTTCTGCTGGACCTCAAGCAGTAGAGGACGTTAAGAGAAGAGGATTTAAGGTTTTTTTAGACCTTAAATATTTTGATATTCCGTCCGTTGTTGCAAAGGCGGTAGAAACACTTATAAAACTTGATGTAGACATTTTTACCATTCATGCCCTCGGAGGATTCGAGCTAATGGAGAGCGTAGTTAAGGTACTCTGGCACGAACAGAAAAAACCGATTGTTCTTGGAGTAACTATTCTGACAAGTATAAACGAGGCTTTCCTTCGCGATGTACTGGGAACTTCTGAAGTAACTATTGATGAAGAAGTAAGAAGGCTTGCGGAACTTGCGAGAAGTGCTGGGGTGGACGGTGTTGTTGCTTCTGCTTTTGAAATAGAGAGAATCAAGAATGCCTGTGGAGAAGATTTTATTGTTCTCACTCCTGGTATCAGACCCGAGGGGGCGGAAAAATTTGACCAGAAAAGGGTTCTCACCCCAAAGGAAGCTATAAAGAAAGGTGCGGATTATATAGTTGTAGGAAGGCCAATCATAAACAGCGATGAACCACTGAAGGTAGCGGAGAAAATAATTAAAGAGATAAAGGAAGGTGAGGATGAGAGAAATAATTGAAAAACTTCTTATTGATAACGGTGTGATTCTTGAAGGGCATTTCTTGTTGACATCAGGGCTGCACAGCGGATTATATTTTGAAAAATTTAAAATTCTCGAAAACCCGAATATTACTGCACTCCTATGTTCAAAGATTGCAATCTATTTCTCTACCTACAGAATAGAAAAAGTTGTTGGCCCCACAACGGGTGGGACTATACTTGCCTACGAGATAGCGAAACAGATTGGCGCTTATGCCGGTATTGCAGAAGAGAATGGTAAGGGAAAGAGGATTGTAAAAAGGGGTTCAGGAATAAGGGAAGGTGAAAAAATTTTAATTGTGGATGATGTATTAACGACAGGCGGTTCTATAAAGGCTACAATTGATGCAATACTGGAGAAGAAAGGTATAATATGTGGCGTTGCAGTGCTAATTGACAGACGTGTGAAATCATTTAAATTTGATTATCCTTTTTACGCAGTCTACCAGAAAGCCGTTGAAAACTTCAAAGAAGAAGACTGTCCCTTCTGTAAAAAAGGTATCCCTTTGACCAGATTGGGAGGGAAAAAGGCAGTGCCAAGTGCCAACCACTAACCACTGCCTTAGAAGGAGGTATTATGAGCGGACATTCTAAATGGAGTACAATAAAAAGAAAGAAGGAGAAGATTGATGCGAAAAGGGGTCGTATCTTTACCCGACTTATAAAGGAAATAACAGTTGCTGCAAGAGAAGGTGGTGGCGACCCGGATGCTAACCCTCGTTTGAGAACCGCAATCGCAACTGCAAAAGCAGATAATATGCCCCAGAATAATATTGAAAGGGCAATAAAAAAAGGCACTGGAGAGCTTCCCGGCATAAGATATGATGAAGCACATTTCGAAGCTTATGGTCCAGGTGGAGTAGCTATTTTGATAGAAACATTAACAGATAATAAAAACCGAACAACTGCTGAAATCAGACATATTCTCACGAAGTATGGTGGCAGTATGGGAGAAACCGGCTCTGTTGTCTGGATCTTTCATCAAAAAGGTCTTGTACATATCGAAAAGGGTGATATCGATGAAGATAGGCTGCTTGAGGTTTCTCTTGATGGAGGAGCAGAAGATGTTTCACTTCAGGGAGATCTTTATGAAATCACAACAGACCCTTCAAAAGTGGAATCAGTCAAAGAATCGTTGAAAAAAGAAAAATTCAAGATTCTAAAAGCAGAAGTGACAAAAACACCGCAATCCACAGTTCCTATCAAAGACAAAAAAAGTGCAGATAAGATACTTAGTATAATGGAGGCACTTGAAGAGCTGGAAGATGTTCAGAACGTATATGCCAATTTTGATATACCCGATGAAGTGCTTGAAAAGATTTCTTAGGGTAGAAATTAAAGCCCTCGATAATGCTTAAGGGAATTATATTTGATCTTGATGGGACACTTATTGATTCTCATTATGAATGGAGTTTAATAAGGAAAAAGATTGGCGTTGATAATTTTCCCATTCTTACATATATAAATGGTTTGAAGGGTGTGTTAAAGAGAGAGGCAATCAAAACACTTGAGGTGTTTGAAAAGAGGGCGACTCATAAGGCACGATTACAGAAGGGGATAAAGAAACTTTTCACTTTTCTTCTAAAAAGTAAAATCAAAAAAGCAATTGTGACAAACAATTCAAGAAAAAATGTTGAATATCTATTAGAAAAATGGAAACTCTCTTTTGATGCAATAGTTACAAGAGACGATGGAGTCTGGAAACCATCTGGTAAACCATTAGAACTTGTGATAAAAAAACTTAACCTCAGAAAAGACGAAGTAATTTTCATTGGTAACAGCAATCCGGATAGGTTAGCCGCTGAGGCGGCTGGTATAAAATACATCTGTATTAGTCATAAAAAAGGAGCGGAAGGGTTAATCTCGTTAATAAAAAAATAGCCACAAAGGCACGAAGACACGAAGATTTTACTAATCTTAGGTAGCCATAGGTAATAGGCTAATCCTCTTATTATTATGTTGCCTATAATTTACCTCCTGATTATTGTAATTACAATAATTGTCCTTATCAAATTTCGTTTGGATATAGGGATTGTCCTTTTTATTGGTGCTGTTCTAACTGCAATACTCTTCAGGATAGGGATTCAAAACTTTTTTATCACTCTTTTTAAAACCCTTAAAAGCCCTGATACACTTACACTTGTTGGGACTGTTGTTCTGATAATCTATTTCGGAGCTCTGCTTGAAAAAAGAGGTGACCTCTCTAAGATGGTTAGCTCTCTTCGCACACTTATACAGGATAGTCGCCTCTCAATGGTTACTCCCTCAGCCATAATGGGATTTCTCCCGATGCCTGGTGGTGCTCTTATCTCAGCACCAATGGTGAAAGAGGGAGCAAAGGAATTCAAAATATCCTCTGCTGAGAAGACATTCCTCAACTACTGGTTCAGACACATCTGGGAATACTTCTGGCCCCTCTATCCAGGTTTAATTGTTGCCTCAACAATAACAGATGTGCCAATTTTTATTCTTGCCCGGTTCCAGTTTCCTTTAACCCTTGTTGCAGTCCTTGCTGGTCTTATCTTTGGATTGAGGAGAATGCCTTTCATTCCACAATCTTTTTCGTCAAAAAAGGGTATTGCATTAAAGAATCTCATACAATCTGTATGGCATATACTTATAATTATCATTCTTGTGCTTGCTTTCAAGGTTATGGTCTTATACGTTATGGCAGCTATTTCACTCCTTGTATCACTTTTAACAAGGATAAAAAAAACGGATTGGAAAGAGGTTGTTAAACAAACATTCACATATAAAACAATTATCCTTCTTTTTTCAGTTATGTTTTTTAAAGCCGTACTCATTGATACTGGAGCAATTGATTCTATCAAGGAAATCCTCAGACCTGAGGGCATTTCTCTATGGTTTCTACTTTTTATTGCACCGTTTTTAGTTGGGTTTCTTACTGGTGTGAACCATGCTTATGTTGGCGTCGCTTTTCCTATTCTACTGCCATTTTTCCTTAAAAGTGGTGTAAACCTTGCATATATTATGTTCGCATATGCAAGTGGTTTTGCAGGAATATTGCTTTCTCCCGTTCATCTCTGTCTTGTGCTTACGAAGGAGTATTTTAAGGCAGACTTTTATCCTATTTATAAACTACTTATTCCTCCTGTCATATTTGTATGGCTGGTATCAGTTCTTATGTTTTTTCTATTTAAATGAGAACAAAATTATGGAGAGATAATAAAAGATGAATGTTATTATTGTTCACTGCGGAGCCGGGACTAAAAGGGATTTAGCTGAAAGAAAAGCAGCAGTTATTCGAGCAGCTGTGTCAGGCTCCAAAATTCTTGAGGATGGTGGTTCAGCAGTTGATGCTGTGGTAGAAGCAACGACGATACTTGAAGACTGTCCTTACAGTAATGCTGGAACAGGTTCGGGTCTTAATCTTGAAGGAGAAGTTGAAATGGATGCTTCAATAATGACAGATAGCCTTGATTGCGGCGCAGTTGCAGGAATTAAGAACATAAAGAACCCAATCCTTGCTGCAAGGTATGTTATGGAAAGAACTGACCATATAATACTATCAGGTAGAGGGGCACAAAATTTTGCTAAATTTATGGGAATCAAAAGATATGACCCGAAGACTGAGAAGAGTAAAAAACTTTATAAGAAGCTTATGAAAAAGATAAAAAAAGGCAAAGGAACAAGATATTTCCCCCGTCTTCCAAACTTCATAAAATATTACAATACAGATACTGTAGGAGTTGTTGCTATAGATAAAAAAGGAAAGTTAGCAGTGACAAATTCGACAGCCGGGATTATTCTCAAACTCCCGGGCCGCTTGGGAGACACACCCGTTTTTGGAGCAGGACTCTATGCAGATAAAAATGGAGCAGTCTGTGCGACAGGACACGGTGAAGGTATTATAAGAATATGTCTGTCAAAGGTAACAGTTGATTTTATGAAGAAACACAGTGCACAGCGCAGTGTATATTTTGCAATAAAAAAGGCGAAAAAGTATAAAACGAGGTGTGGAATTATTGCTATTGACAGAACGGGGAACGTTGGATGGGGACATATTGCGGATGCAATGCCATCGGCGATTATAAGAGAGGGTAAACTGACATACAAGGAATGATTTACTGGAATTGCACACCCCTAAACCCCGTCTCTGTAACGTTGGGGCTTGTCCCCAACATTGGTAAACCGAGATTGCTTCGGCAGTAACACACCCCTTAATCCCCTCTTAATAGAGGGGATTTTACAAAAAGGTACTACCTTAACAATATCACCTTTTTAGAAAATGTTTTGTAATCTCCAACCCTGACTATGAAGAAATATGCTCCAGAAGGAACCTTATTCCCATTTCTATCAAGGCTACCCCAGGTCCAATAGTGTTTCCCTGGAGCAAGTTTCCCGTTGAAGAGAATCTGCTGCAGACGGCCCGCTTCATCGAATATATGCACCGATACATATTTATTAGCATTTAACATAAGTTGAACCCTGTAAGAAGATGTGGATAAGGAAGGAAATACCTGTAAAAGTGATGTTGGTGCAACTGTTTTTTCTTCTTCAACTGAAACATAGTACTCTGTGGGGTAGTGATAACCCAGATCAACCATACCGCTATCTGGCACAGTATCGGTCCTGGTCGTATATGTATTTAACTCAAGACTCTCTGCGCTCGCAAATCCATAGTCAACACAGGGACTATCCTGTCCCTGACCTGCCGCAATCTGGCTTAAATAGAAATTTCCCAGTGGACCGGTAACAAATAGAGGGTCTGAGGAAATATCATTCGCTCCAGGTGCAATTCCACTGTAATTACCACCAGTGTTGTTCCAGACATCGTTATTCAGAAGTGTAGCATGATCACCCGTTCCAGCATAAATTCCACCACCCGAACTTGCTGAATTGTTAACGATGATGTTGTTTGCTATTGTATTGGTAGAATCATAGATACGTATCCCTCCCCCGTAGTTCCAGGAGCCTCCAGAACAACTATTCCCTACAATTGTGTTGTTGATGACCTCGGCACCCGAATTGATGAGTATCCCTCCACCATAATTCCACGACCCACTTTGAGCAGTATTGTTGTATATCAGATTTGAGAGAATATATGCATTGCAATTCATAGCCACATAGATTCCTGCTCCATGACCTCGACTTCCTTGAGTAGCAATATTATACATGATGATGTTATGTTTTATTTCAGGAGAGGAACCTCCATCGCAGTAGATTCCTGCTCCGTAGTTCCAGGATCCACCTATAGCCGAATCACTTTCTATTACGTTTCCAAGAATGACTGCCGAGTTAGGACTGTCAATATAGATTCCCGCTCCATAATTCCAGTATTCTCCTTTGGCTGCATTTCCTCGAATTGTATTCCCCTCAATCAGTGGTGTACCAGCACCGTCACAGAAGATACCACCGCCATATACCCATGTTGATGTTCCCTGCGCAATGTTTCTCTGGATAATATTTTCATGAATATATGGGGAACCACGGTAGATGTAAATACCAGCACCCTGAACATAATTTCCATTTTGGATTGTAAAACCAGTAATTTCTGTTCCATTAGAAAAATCAAGATTTGGGAAGTTAATGACACGACCAGCTCCATTACCATCAATAATGGTGGTATCTGCGCCCTCTTCTGATATAAGGATGATGTCATCACGAGAGGGCCATACGATATTTTCTACAAAGGTGCCTGGGGCAACCAGAACCGTATCATCCGACTGGGCTGCATTCAATCCCTGTTGAATCGTAGGATAGTCTCCAGGAACATGGATGGTAACCCCCCAAAGAGGTAGGGCAAATACTGCTGAGAAAAAAACCACTATACACACTCTCTTCCTCATCATTCTGACCTCCTTTTTTTCGGTAAACCTTTATTTTTAAAAAATCTCTGAAACAAATAGTAAGTGATTTTTTCGTAAATGTCAAGAAAAAAACAAAATCAAATTAACATCTTAAAATCCCTGTGACTTTATGGCAAAATTTTCTTGACATTGAAAAATTATTATGTAAGATACAGATGTAGTAGATTGTAGGAACAGGAGGAAAAAATGAGCGGAAAGATTGCGACAGCAAAAAGGGTAGTGAGGGCATTGAGGGGCATAAAACTTAATTGTAAATCCTGGGAAACCGAAGCACCATTAAGGATGCTTATGAACAACCTTGACCCAGAGGTGGCAAAGGACCCCGATAATCTAATTGTCTATGGAGGAACAGGAAGAGCCGCGAGGAATTGGAAATGCTTTGATAAGATTGTTGAGACATTGAAAGAAATGGAGAATGATGAGACACTTCTTATGCAATCGGGGAAACCCGTCGCTGTCTTCAAAACCCATCCCTGGGCACCGAGGGTGTTAATTACAAATTCCCTTCTTGTCCCAAAGTGGGCAACCTTCGAAGAATTTACAAAACTCGAATCGATGGGGTTAACCGTCTATGGACAGATGACTGCAGGAAGTTGGATATATATCGGAACCCAGGGGATTTTACAGGGTACATACGAGACTGTTTCTTCTATTGCAGAACAGGAATTTGGCGGAACCCTGAAAGGTAAATGGATTCTCTCGAGCGGACTTGGAGAAATGGGGGGTGCACAACCACTTGCTTTCACTATGAATGAAGGAGTTGCAATAATAGTTGAGATTGATAAAAGGGCAATAGAGAGGAGGCTCAAGACTAAATACCTTGATATGTGGGTAGATAATCTTAATGAGGCACTCGGGTTGAAGGATGAGTTCATTAAAAAGGGAGAGAGTAAATCGATTGGGTTATGGGCGAATGCAGCAGATGTGCTTCCTGAACTTGTGAAGAGGGATATTATTCCCGATGTGGTAACAGACCAGACCGCAGCGCACGACCCTCTTAATGGATATATCCCGAAAGGCTACTCTGTTGAAGAAGCTGCTGTTTTAAGAGACGAGAACCCTGAAGAGTATATGAAAAAGGTATATGATTCAATCGCAGTTCATATAACGGCAATCCTTGATATGACCCGTAAAGGAGCACATGGATTTGAATATGGAAACAACATCAGACAGAGAGCAAAAGAAGGAGGTGTAGAAAATGCATTTGATATTAAAGGTTATGTTCCTTCCTACATACGTCCTCTCTTCTGTAAAGGCAGTGGTCCGTTCAGATGGGCAGCACTTTCAGGTGAACCTGAAGACATCTTTAAGACAGATAAAAAACTCCTCGAAACATTTCCAGATGATGAACATTTGAGAAAGTGGATAAATCTTGCAAGGGAAAGGGTAGCTTTTCAAGGATTACCTGCAAGGATATGCTGGCTTGCCTATGGAGACAGGGCTAAGATGGGAGATATAATAAACTGGATGGTGAAGAAAGGAGAACTCACAGCACCTATTGTTATCGGGAGAGACCATCATGATACAGGCGCTGTTGCATCGCCAAACAGGGAAACAGAGGCGATGAAGGATGGTTCTGATGCCATTGCTGACTGGCCCATACTCAATGCACTCCTGAATACTGCATCAGGAGCGACCTGGGTTTCTGTGCATCACGGTGGCGGTGTTGGCATTGGATATTCCATCCACGCGGGAATGGTTGTTGTTGCTGATGGAACGGATGAACAGGCAAAGAAGTTGGAAAGGGTATTGACAAATGACCCTGGTTCAGGTGTTGTAAGGCATGCAGATGCAGGATATGATATTGCCATAGAGACGGTAAAAAAGAAAAAAATATGGGCACCGATGGTTAAAAATTAGAAAGCAATGAAAACAATAATTTTTCTTTTACTTCTTCTGCTGCCCCTCTATTTAGGTGCAGAATTTGTTATTTGCAATGAAACAGGAATTCAGTATGAACCAGAGATAGGTTTTGATGGAACAAACTTCTTTGTTATCTGGTCTGATGTAAGAGGTTCTCGCACCAGTATATTTGGAGCCAGGGTGACACAATCAGGCACAGTTCTCGACCCGGGTGGTTTTAGGTTGCTGCTGCAAGACGATGAGCAGTCACACT
The DNA here is from genome assembly GCA_004375785.1 of Candidatus Cloacimonadota bacterium. Lineage (GTDB taxonomy): Bacteria > Hydrothermota > E44-bin80 > E44-bin80 > E44-bin80 > E44-bin80. Next base: position 12,771 of record SOKM01000265.1, read on the forward strand.
CTTCCATTGCCTACGATAGCACGAACTATCTTGTGGTATGGAAGTTTGGGTGCTGAGGGTTGGGAGATATTCATGGGGTCCGGGTGACCCCAGAGGGAATTAGCCTCGATTCCATTGTTATATGTGACTATCCTTATGATCAGGTTGCTCCTTCTGTCACATTTGGGAATGGGTTTTACCTTGCTTGCTGGGCTGACCAAAGAGGAGAATTCTCTAATATATACTGTGCTCGTATATTACCGAATGGTACTGTCCTCGAAAAAGACGGGTTTCCTGTCCATCAAGATTCAATAAGTCAGATGACACCCGTTTCAGCATTCGATGGGAGTAATTTTCTTGTCGTCTGGGCTGCCTATGAGCTTAATATAAATAGCATTTATGGTGTACGAATTTCTCCTGGCGGGAGTATCCTCGACTCAACACCTATCATCATCTCGCAGGGACCAGATGCAAAATACGCTCCGGCTGTATCCTTTGATGGTTCAAACTATATGGTAATTTGGAATGACTCGAGACTTAACGGAACAGAATACGATCAATGGGCAGCAAGGGTTACGCCCGAGGGACTTCTTCTCGATACAAATGGCATCCCTGTTGATACATCAAAAGGGTATCAATTTGATCCTTCCATCACTTTCCTAAATCCATATTATCTTGCAGTATGGACGGATGATGGTTCAGGTTCTCCAGACATATTTGGTAAAAGGATTTCTCCTCCTGGAAGTTTAATAGACACAGCTGCAATACCGATATGCACTGTAACAGGTATGCAGATAGGAGCAGCTGCTTTTGCTGGGAGTGAAAAATTCCTCGTAGTCTGGAATGATGGTAGGTTGGGGTTTGAAAATTCTGACATATATGCCACCTTTATAGACACTGCTGGTCAGGGAGTAGAAGAAGTCTCTAATTTTCAATTTTCAATTAGCAATGAGCAATTATTAGTCTATCCCAATCCATTCAAGGAAAGGGTGGAAATTAAGTGGATATTAGGCACTGGGCATTCGGCATTAGGAAAAAACCTCATAACTAATGACCAATGTCCAATGACTATTTCTATCTATGATGTGAGTGGAAGATTGGTCAAGTCAGTTCCACTAACCACTAACCACTTATCACTCGGCACTGACTTAAAGGGCGGTATCTACTTTCTGCGGATAGAGAATCTGAATTCCAAGGAGGTTTTATCGAGAAAACTCATCAAGATAGAGTAATATTTTGTTTTGTCATTGCGAGCCATGTTACTACCATACGGTACATGGCGAGCCCAATAGGGCATATACCCATCTACGGGGCTATAAGAGAAAATGAGATTGCCATCCTTCGCTGGAGCCTGCCCTGAGAGAAACGAAGGGTTTATCCTTGAGTGAAACGAAGGACTCAGGACAGGCGTCGCGGAGTTTACCCTGAACCATACGGTGCAGGGTTTATCCTGAGCCTGTCGAAGGGCTCCTCGCAATGACGGTGTTCACTGAATATTTACCTGAATATTTTAGTAAATATAAGAATATGAAAGGAGAAATAATGCGTAAAAATTCAATCGTTTTTCTGTTTCTCTCTTGTTTGCTCTTTATCCTCTTCTGTGCAAAAGAAATGGCGATTACAGGAGAGGAGAGAGAGAAGATACTTCAGTATGCAGAACCAGTGGTTGATAGTATTCTCAAAGGATTTAACGAAGATAATTACGAACTATTCTCAATGGATTTTGATGAAACAATGAAGAAACACCTGAACGAAAAGGCACATAACAAGGTGCGAGCCCAAATCGTTTCAAAAATCGGGCTTTATGTCTCAAAGGACTCTCCAAGGGTGTCTGAAAAGCCTTCATTCATTGCCATCGATTATAAAGCAGATTTTGAGAAGGAAAAGGGTGTTAATGTCAGGGTGGTATTTAAGAAGTATGGTGATAAGAATCTGGTAAGTGGTCTCTGGTTCAATTCTCCAAAGCTCAGGAGTTAAAATTATCCGCAATAAAAAAACCCACCTTAAGAAAACTTCCCCTTTTTATGGTTTTTTCCAGCTTGTTCTTCATGCACACATTCCATATGTAGTCAATCATGGTAGGTGGCCACACGGGCTCGATTGGCTGAATGAGGCGGCAGCAGAGGTATACCTGCCAATTATTGAGGTCTTTGATAGACTGGAAAAAGAGAGAATAGATGCACATATTACCATAGATATTACTCCAGTGCTTGCAGAACAACTAAGAAGTAGAATTTTCAAAGAGGATTTTATAAAGTATCTGAAAGAGCGTATAGAGTCTGCCAAATCGGATAAAAACCATTTCTTAAAGGAGGATTTTAAGTCAAGAGCAGCGATTGCATCGAAGTGGATTGAATTTTATAAGAAAAGACTAAAACAGTTTCTTGAACTTAAAAAGGACATAATAGGAGCACTGAGAGAATTACAGGATAAAGGTGCAATTGAGATAATTACATCCGCTGCGACCCATGGATATCTTCCACTGCTCGGAAACGACCGAAGTGTCCGGACGCAAATAAGAACTGCGGTGGTGAATTATGAGAAACATTTTGGGAAGAAACCAGATGGAATATGGCTTCCTGAATGTGCGTATAGACCCGCTTACAGATGGAAGAAACCTATAGGAAAAGGTAGGGTTACAAAGAGAAAGGGAATAGAAGAGATACTCGATGAAGAAGGAATACAATTTACATTTATCGATGCACCTCTTTTAAGAGGTGGTGAATCCATTGGCGCATATATCGGTAGATTTAAATCCCTCAAGCTGCTCTGGGAGAGATTTAAAAAGGGTTATAAACCTGAACCGGTTAAAGAGAACTTAACACCCTATCTACCTTATTTTCTTACATCAAGGGGAAAAGAAAAGGGTGTGACCTTCTTTGTCAGAGACCCCAAAACAGGGCTTGTTGTCTGGAGCAGGGACCTCGGCTATCCTGGTGATGGGAATTATTTAGAATTCCATAAGAAATCGTTTCCGGGTGGCCACAGATACTGGCGGGTTTCAGATGCTAAATCAGACCTCGCACTTAAAGAGGAATATTCCTTTGACAATGCAAGGAATAAACAGAAAGAACATGCTGCACATTTTGTTGCTCTTATCGAGGATACCCTGAAAAATTTTTGCAGGAAAAACAGAAGAACGGGCATTATAACTGCTCCCTTTGATGCTGAACTTTTTGGGCACTGGTGGTTTGAAGGCCCTCAATGGCTCTACAACGTCATAAAAGGAATTCACTTAAAAAAAACGATAAAGACTGTAACCGGTTCGGCTTATCTTAAAGAGAACCATCCAGAGACTGTTGTCCATCTTCCTGAGGGTTCCTGGGGAAAGGGAAATTTCCATTACATCTGGTTAAACAAAGAAACAGAGTGGACATGGGAAAAGATATATGAATGCGAGAGAGCATTTAATAAATTGATTGATAGAAATTGTATAAAAAAGAAAGCAATTCCTTTCCTGCTCCAGGCTGCAAGAGAACTGCTCTTGCTCGAATCGTCCGACTGGCAGTTTCTTATCAGCACCTGGCAGGCTCGTGATTATGCAGAGAGTAGATTTTCTGAACATTATGAAAATTTTAATAGGCTACTGGAAATCGCTGAGAGACTCCAAGAAGGTAAGCGAGCAACAAAGAAAACAAATGAATTCCTGAGTGACCTCGAGAATAAAGATTGTATCTTTAAGGAACTAACACTTGATATCTTTAATAAGGAATAATATGCTCGAGCTACTGAATGTTAGTTTTGGATTCGGGGAAAAGGAGGTTTTGAAAAATCTTTCGTTAAGGATAAAAGATGGAGAATTCGTTACCCTTACAGGTCCAAATGGTTCAGGTAAGACTACATTAGCCCTGCTCCTTGCGGGCATCTTAAAACCACAAATAGGAGAAGTAATAATAGAAGGTGTAAAAAACAATGATAGTGAAGGATTCGAAGAAAAAAGAAGGAGTGTCGGTATTGTTTTTGAAAACCCTGACAACCAATTTATCACAACATCAGTAGAAAGGGAACTTGCTTTTGGTCTTGAGAATATTGGGATTAAAAGGGAAGAAATTAGAAAAAGGGTAGAGGAAACCCTGAAACGCTTTTCCATAGGAGCTCTCAGATTTCGTCCACCACACACACTCTCCGGAGGGGAAAAACAGAAGGTTGCAATTGCATCCATTCTCATACTCAATCCAAAATATCTCATTCTTGATGAACCAACAATCTATCTTGACCCAACCTCAAGAGAAATTGTTCTTGAGGTTGTTGATAATCTAAGGGGTAATATTTCAATCATTTTAATTTCGCAGTTTCCAAATGAGATTCTAATGGGAGATAAAATATATTTTTTAACAGACGGAATTCTTGAAGGACCTTTCGAAAAAGAAAGTGCTATCAGGAAAGGAGTTTTTCAAATACCATCGCTGGTTTTCCTTAATGTTCTTGAGAAAAGAAGATTATATGACGCGCCCAATATCCCTGACCCCGAAGTTCTTTGCGATGAGATAGAAGTAAGGAAGAAGAAAGTAAAACATAGATAGTGAATAGAGGTAGCCGCAGGC
>SOKM01000120.1 GCA_004375785.1 Candidatus Cloacimonadota bacterium
AAATCCTTTTTTCATTATATCTGGACCCTGCGTGATTGAGAATGAAAAGATAATAATGAAAACCGCTTCAACTATTAAAAATATTGTGAGGAGATTAAAAATACCTTTTATATTCAAGTCGTCATATAAAAAGGATAACAGAGGGAAAGCGACCTCTTACCGGGGTCCAGGGCTTGAACAGGGCTTAAGAATACTTGAAAAGGTTCGTGATGAACTCGATATCCCCGTCCTCTCTGATGTGCACAGTATAGAAGAGGTAAAGCCAGCGGCAGCAGTGCTCGATATAGTGCAAATACCAGCGTTTCTTTCACAGCAAACAGATTTAGCAATCGAAATCGGAAAAAATGCAAAGATTGTAAATGTAAAAAAGGGACAGTTTCTTGCACCAGAAGATATGAAAAACACAGTTGGTAAACTTGAGTATGCAGGTTGTAAAAATATCATTCTCACTGAGAGAGGAACCGTTTTTGGTTACCACAGGCTTATTGTAGATATGAGATCTTTTGACATAATGCTAACATTTGGCTACCCGGTCGTTTTTGATGTGACCCATTCCATCAGAATATACGGAAAACCATCAAGGCATCCATCCGGGGGTGAGCCACAGTTTATCCTCCCTCTTGCAAGAGCAGGTATTGCAGCGGGAGCAAATGGTCTCTTCTTAGAAACACACCCTGAACCTAAGAAAGCACTATGTGATGCATCCAGTATGTTACCTTTAGATAGAATTGAAAACCTACTGAATGTCCTTAAAGATATTTATTGTGTTGTCAATAAACATTAAAAAAATAAGGAGTTTATATGAAAAATGTAAAATTGATTGCAATGGATGTCGACGGTGTATTAACTGATGGAAGTATAATTTACGGAGCAGGTGATATTGAAATAAAGGTATTCTGTGTAAAGGATGGGCAGGGAATCACCCTTGCAAGGAGAGCAAGAATTGAAATCGCCTTCATCACCGCAAGGGTTTCTGACGCTCTTGTAAAGCGAGCAAATGACCTGGGAGTAATTGAGGTTCATCAGGGAGTCAAGGATAAATTGGACTGTCTCGAAAAGATAATCAAGAGATATAATTTAAAGAACGAAGAAATTCTTTATATCGGTGATGACATTGTTGACATTCCTGTGATGAAAAATGTTGGATACCCTGTTGCTGTCGCAGATGCTGCAGATGAAGTCAAAGAGATTGCAAAATACATCACAAAAAAACCTGGTGGTCGAGGAGCAGTAAGGGAAACCATAGATATGGTATTAAAAGCACAGAATAAATATAATAGCCTTGTTGAAAAAAAATAATGAAAAAGAAAAAGGAGATAATCAGAAAAGCAAAAGAGGTAATAAAAAAGGAAGCGGATGAACTCTTATTGCTACGCAAAAGGATTGGAGATAATTTCGTAAAAGCAGTTGAGGCAATCTATAATTGTAAAGGGAAAGTAATTGTCTCAGGAATTGGAAAATCCGGTATAATTGGCAGGAAGATAGCAGCAACACTTTCAAGTACAGGAACACCAGCTTTCCATCTTCATCCAACAGAGGGCATTCATGGAGATGTTGGATTGGTTACAAAAGAGGATGTAGTCATTGCAATTTCGAAAAGTGGCGAGACAGAAGAATTATTTAGATTAGTCCCGGCTTTAGAAAGAATAGGTGCTTTTATTATCTCCTTTACAGGTAATCCTCTCTCTTCTCTTGCAAAACATAGTGATGTTGTCCTTGATATATCTGTGGATGAGGAGGCGTGCCCTTACAATCTTGTTCCGACATCAAGTACAGCAGTTACCCTTGCACTTGGTGATGCATTAGCTCTATGCCTTTTTTCTCTTAAAAACCTCAAACCCAAAGATTTTGCACTTTTCCACCCCGGGGGAAACATAGGAAGAAAGTTACTAACAAAGGTCGAACATGTAATGCTCACAGGAAGTTATGTTCCAATAGTCACAGTAACATCTTGTATGAAAGAGGCTGTTCTTGAGATGACATCAAAAAGGGGAATAACAACTGTTGTTGATTCAAAAGGAAAGATTAAAGGTGTTATAACAGACGGAGACCTGAGAAGATTACTTGAGAAAAAGAGTGATATTTTCAAATTGTGTGCTGGGAAGGTAATGACACATAAACCGAGAACAATAAAAAAGAATGACCTCGCAATAGAAGCAGTAAAGTTAATGGAAGCACACGGCATCACTTCTGTTCCTGTTATTGATACAGCCAAACATCCCATTGGGATTATCCATCTTCATGACCTTATGAGACTCGGGATTGTATGATAGACTTTTTTCTGAGTAAACTGAAAGGCAAAACATATATTTTCAGGTTAGACCCCAGGGTTAAATTCCTTTCTCTTTTGATAATTTTTGTTTCACTCCTTCTTATAAAACATATTGAATACTATCTTATCTGGTTTCTTATTGCCCTCATTACCATATTTTCTAATAAAATTCATATGAAATTCATCTTAAAACCATTAAGATTTTTTATATGGCTTTTCTTTCTGACAATAATCTTCCATTCTTTTCTTACCCCAGGAAGGGTAGTTTTTCAATTCACTAAAATATATATCACAATCGAGGGGCTCGAAAAAGGATTCTTTTTCTCAGTAAGGCTTTTATTAATTATCTTTTTCACCTACCTTTTTTCACTTACCACTAACCCAATGGATCTCACGGATGGACTCTCAAAGTTATTCTCACCTTTAAGAAAACTGCGGATTCCTGTCGATGACCTTTTCATAATCGTTCATATTGCTCTTCGGTTTATACCCACTCTCTTCGAACAATCTGCAAGAATCTTAATGGCACAGAAAGCACGAGGTCTTAATCTCAATATTAATCTTTTTAAAAGAATTAAACACATCCCTTCTCTAATAGTTCCTGTTATTATACTCTCCATCAAAAGGACAAACGAACTTGCTCTTGCGCTTGAGACAAGATGGTACCATCCGGGTAGAAAAAGGACAAGTTTTGTCGAGATGAAACTTAAAAAAATAGACTTCTTAGAAATGGCTATCATTTTTTTATCTGCAGGAAGTATCCTCTTTTGCGAAACATTAAGGTAGTTCTGGAATACGATGGAACCGACTTTTATGGATGGCAAATCCAGCCTGAGAAAAGAACTGTGCAAGGAGTTTTAGAATCTGTTGTAGAAAAATTTCTAAGGAAGAAAATTCAAGTTATAGCAGCAGGAAGAACAGATACAGGTGTCCATGCACTCGGGCAGGTCGCAAACTTTTTTATAGAGAATGATTATGATGAAGAAACAATTAAAAATGCAATTAATGCAAATCTCCCTGGTGATATTTTCGTAAGAGCAGCAGAACAAATAGACAATTCTTTTCATTCAAGATTCGATGCACTTTCAAGGATTTATATTTACAAGATTTCAAAAAAAAAATCTGTTTTTAAGAAACGATTTTCCTGGTATTATGGTCACACACTCGACATTTTATATATGAATAAGGGATGTGAATTACTGCTCGGCAAAAAAGACTTCACATCATTTGCTGTCTCAAAATCGAAGAAAGAAAATATGAATATGGATATTAAAAGATGTTACTTTCGAGAAACAGAGAATGAAATTATTTTTGAGATAGAGGCTGATAGATTTCTTCACAAGTCAGTAAGAACAATTATTGGAACTCTTGTTCTTTTAGGAAGTAAAAATTTGGATGTGGTGGACATAGAGAAGATTCTACAAGCAAAGGACAGAAGAAGTGCCGGCTCAACAACACCACCACACGGACTCTTCCTCAAGGAAGTAAAGTATTAAATACGTGCATAAGTCACACTCGCAATGACAAATGAACCAAAGAAACGATAATAACGAACAAAGGGAGGTAAAATGAAAATCTTTATTGATACTGCAAATCTTGATGAAATTAAAGAAGCGAGCGAACTTAGGCTTCTTGACGGCGTGACTACTAACCCGACACTCCTCTCAAGAGAAGTAGAGAGAACTGGCATGAAGCCCGATGATGTGCTAAAAAGAATCTGTGAAATGGTGGACGGGCCAATCTCTGCTGAGGTGGTAAGTCTTGAAGCAGAAGGTATTGTGAAAGAAGCAAAAGAGTTGGGTACTATCGCAAAGAATATATGTATAAAAATTCCTATTGTTAAAGACGGCATAAAAGCAACAAGAAGGCTAAGAGAGATGGGTATTATGGTAAATATGACACTCATCTTCTCTGTCAATCAGGCACTTCTCGCAGCAAAAGCGGGGGCGACATTTGTAAGTCCCTTTATCGGCAGACTTGATGACATTGGCCATACAGGTATGGACATCATAAGGGATATAATGACAGTATTTGAAAACTATGATTTTACTACTGAGGTAATCGTAGCAAGTATCAGGCATCCTCTCCATGTCGTGGAAGCAGCCCTCATAGGAGCTGATATTGCAACAATTCCTTTCAAGGTTATTGACAAGATGTTTAAACATCCATTAACAGATATAGGTATAGAACGTTTCCTCGCCGACTGGAAAAAAATCTCGAAAAAGTAATGCAGCGCCGAGGCTTATCCTCGCAAAAGGTAGCCGCGCAGGCGTAAATACTCAGTAAACCCCGTCATTGCGAGCCCTGAACCGTATGGTGCAGGGCGTGGCAATCTCATAGTGCGAAAAACCGAGATTGCTTCGGAAGTGAATATGAAAAAAACACTCGCAATGACAGTCTTTTATGGTAATGTAACGGGGTTGACTGAATATTTACCCGCAGGCTTTAGCCTGCGAACTTAACTTCTTATAATACAATGAATTACGCAACC
>SOKM01000334.1 GCA_004375785.1 Candidatus Cloacimonadota bacterium
TTATTTAAGCAGATAGAATAACTATTGCCAGTACTATGAAAGCAAAAAGTATCATACCGATCTTGAACATTTTATGTCTCCTTTCTTATTTCCACTTCTATTTAACAGAAGTGAGAATTTTCTCAATTTCTTCAACTGCTTTTTTCACCTTGTTTTTCTCTTGTTCCTTATTGCTGAAAATAAAACTACTCATTTCTTCTTCTTTTCTGTCGTTCTTAGTTACTTTCCACAGAGGGGAATATTGTATTTCAGCAAAGTTAGCAAGATCAGGATGAACTTTCGCCAGTTTCTTGAATTTTTTTGCCTGGGGAGCAAAGATATCAGTGAGTGGAATCTTATGCTCTGTCAGATATTTTAGTGTAGCCTCTGGATCAATAACTGTTTTACCTGAGGGGGTATATCCCAATTTGTCGTCTTTCAGGTATATGTCTCCAACGGAGGTCGCCCAGACTTTCAGAATTTCCTCCATTTTTTTAGTTCTGGCTTTAAGCTTGATGTATTCACCGGCAAGTTCTTGTGCTTGCTTCTCATTGGTAATAAAGAGCTCAGGACTTGAGGGGCACGACAATATGTAGGGACAACAGTACTTACACTCAAAATTGGATGGCTCAGGATCAGGTTTTCCAGCAATGACTCGTTCAACTTTTGTGATGTTGTCCATCAGGTGGTTTGCAATTTTAGTATAATCATCCAACCCCTGAACAATATCGACCCACTCTAACAGTGCGTATCTGGCGAAGTGAATCCCCACTTTTACTCTGAGACCCTTTCTAAGGAAGGGAAGAGCATAATATCGCAGCTGTTCCCGATGTGATGGGAGGATTTCATGAGAGAATGAAGTTTTGCTGTCGATAATATCCCGTTCTCCTCGTCTTGTGATTAGTAAATCAGAGACCGTGGTGAAGATTCTTCCTCCAATGCGAATTCTGATTTTTTGCTCAGTGCTAAATCTCCCCTCGATGGATCTGAAGACCCTTTCAGGATTACCGTAGACATCGATGAGGTCGGTTATACGAGAGAAGTCCCAGTCTTTTTTATCCTTTTTTAATATATCAGCATATATTGCATGGATTTTTTTTCCCATATCAGTTTCTTCTGAAGGAAATACTTCATAAGGATCCTTGTCGATTGTCTTAATGATCAGTCTTGGACAATTAAGATTGAGTAAGCTGAAGCTGAACCTCTTTGCTTTCCTCTCCTTTAATCTTTCCATCACAGTACGCCTCCTTACCTTTTTTATTTTCTCCTTCTTTCTTAGCTGGAGATCTGCTGTGGATGAGTTCCTCTATTCTTTTGATGATAGTATCAGCTCTTTGCTCTGTCAGGTCTTTATGAAGTTCAGATTCTATTAGTTTGATTTCCGTTTTGCTGAGGCTGCTGTCTTTCTTGAGGGTTTCGATTTTCTCTAACTGCTCCTTGGTTACTTTTCTTTGTTCTCCTACAACTTCTGCTGATTGTTCATCGACCATAGGTGCTTCATCGAGACTGGTTAACCCACAACCTGTTGCCTGTCTCTTAGCCCTACTGGATGCTCTCCTGCAAGCCATCATATTGACATTACTGATGAGAACAGGACCTCTTATCTTATTGCCGGTTGGCCCTGTATAACTGTATGCTATAGCTGCACAGTCCTCTGGGCTTGCCCATCCTTCATCTGTGTAAGCTTCAGTATATATCTCTTCCAGTTTCTCTAAGGTTTCTCTGGTGATGGTTGAAGGGTCTAATTTTGAAAGGGCTTCTTTGAAACCAATCTTATCGAGATATTTAACTACTCCCTGTGCATGTGCAGTGTGACCGTTCTCTTCCTCTGCTGCCTGTATGAGTTTTGCAGCGATTTCTTTGATTGTAAGTTTTTCATCTTGTGCCTTGTTCTGTATCTTGCGGTCCAACCCTGAAACATCGATAAAAGGATTGCCTCCAAGAATCTTTAGTGATGTGACAGGGATTCTCTCCCTCAGAGCTATCTGTTTCAGAACCAGTGCAGGAATCGCTGTTTTACGTTCCATCCTTGCGAGATAGAGTTCCTCACCCGGGGATAAATTTAGTTTCTTTATACTATTCTTCTTTTTCGTTGCTGGTACAGTCATTGTTTCCTCCCTCTTTTAAATTGGTTTTTTCTCCCATTTATAGGCTTTTTCAATAACCTTTTTATCTCCCTTCTCTCCTGTTTCTTATTTACTATCCGAAGTATCTCGATTACCTTCGATAGATTCGACGAGTATTCATTTTCTTTCATTATTTCCTCTCAATATTGCTTAAAATTTTCATATACTTCCTTTTTTACTTTTCATGGGTTAATAATGGCTCGGCTGTAAGTTTGGAATTTCCCAATGTATCAAGTGTAAAATTTCTGCAATTCATATATTTTACAGTCGAGCCAATTTCTTACAGATTACTTCTTCACATAAACACCTATTGAGACAGCAAATTGATATGTTGCATCCATGATGAGGATACATTTTTTGTGCTCAGCAAGTGCTTGTTTAACAAGGTTTCTTAAGTCGTTCAACCCATCTTTTCTGCTGGAAGTGGAACTGGATCCTGTTATTTTTGCACCAGTATAGCTGTCTAATTCAACATTACCGATGAATTCAAGATGCTTTTGCCAGTGTTTACCTTTTACAGGGATTACATGGGGGGGATACCTGATTTTTTCCCAGGTGAGCTCTTTCAGGGAGGCAATCCAGTTCTCCTTTTCTTCGATATGCCTATCAAGAGCACAATTGAGGCAGAGACGGTCTCCATCCTCAGTATCCGTATAGTAATATTCCCAGGTGTAGTTTGTGATAAATACCTTTCCGCAATCATCACAGGTGAAGAATCCTTCCGCAGGTCTTCCAAAGTAGTGATCATGCTCCTCGCAGAGCCCTATGATACCTTTTGGTGTCTCACTGAAGACATCATACCAGGGATAGGTATATTCAGCAGGTTTATCGCACCAGTCGCACTTAATCCTGATTCCATCAAGAAAACCTGTTTCAACTGCTTTGTTAAGTTTGGTAGCGTTTTTAACCGCTTCCTCATTTAACCGGTTAATATCTGGAAGTGACCACATAATTATCAACCTCCTTTCTTTATCAATGTTTTTTGATTCTCATATGCTTCGATGAGTTCAGGTGAGGCATCCTCTACAGGTGTGAAACCACCGAGAACAAAACCTAACTCACCCATGCTCCAGAAGATTTCTTTGTCGTTGTATCCGTTACCATTTGCTGTATGGTCTGGAGTAATGACATTCCCAAAACAGTTCTCCAATGCCCTGACTGTGGGTCCATTATCACACGGTACCTGTTCGATCTCCTCTGTTTCGCTGTCCTGGATAACCAGAAAACCAAGTCCAGAACCCCAGCTACCTATGAAATTTATGATTTCTCCTTTTCTTATTTCCATGGTTCCTCCTTATCCAAATTTCATTATCTCTGATAAAAGCCGACAGTCCATTCCTTCTCTTGAAATTTATACGGTCTTGTGGTTCTCTTGTTATGATGTAGACATTTGATAGGATTTCTTCTTCCTTGGTTGTTACATAGAAAGGGACTGTTATACCAACTGTGGTTTTATTCCTTTTCCATCTGAGTTGTTTCTCAACCTCATCTACGATAAGCATTAGCCTATCCACTGTTCTTTATCTCCTTTCATATTTGTTGCGAGTTTATAATCGTGTGTCAATGACCTCTTTTAGAGTATGCTCTTCTCCAAAATAAAGATCTCTTTCAATCCCTAATCCGAAGGCCCCTTTAACACTTTCCATTTCCTTGAGAGAGAAATATCCCAATTCATTCGCAAACCCACGTACATATCCGAAGAAGTGATAATCTATCTCCTTTCTATGTTCATCAAGTATTGGTTCACCTTCTATAGCATACCAGGTCCAGCTGTTCCAGGGAGCGAAGAACTTTGCTATTACAGGTATATCCTCAGGGTTCTTCTCTTCGGTTTCCCTGAATTTCGGGAATTTTTCCCGTAATTCTTTTGTCAATAGTTTCATTTGAGTCTCCTTCTTTAGATAGATAAGTCTTGACTGCTTTGAACAATCTTTTACTTCCTACCTCATTGGTGATTGCAATAACTCTTGTTTGAGGAATCTTTGCATAAATCACTACATAGTCCTCTTTGCTCTCAATTTTATATGCGTGAGATATCAACTCCTTCACTTGTTGAAAGGAAATTCTTGTTAAGATGAATATGGTTGGAACAAGATAATATCTTATTTTTCAGCAGGGTTTTGGTTTGCCATTTTTTGACCTCTTATACCAGCCAGTTGTTGTTTTTAATCTTCTGCACAATGACCGCTTCCTGGTTATTTGCTGACTTGATTTCCCTAGCTGCTGAATTAATTTTAGAAACAATATCGCTTTCACCCAGAATCTCGATAATCAGGGTTTTCTCTTTCTGTAACCGCCAGAACCCTTCTGCCTTATAAATTGTGAACCCATCAAAATATCGGGAGATGATTTCTTCGATTTTATCCTGGTTCTTGTTCTCAGTGTAAATCCTGAAGGTTGCTGATTGATTTTCCATAATGTTCTCCTTACCGAATGAAAAAAGGGACCCGGGTGATAGGTATACTACTAGCCGAATCCCTTTAATGTCTTTGATGGGAAATTTTACTTCATCTTCGAAAGGATTTCTTTCACTTCATCAGTCTGATCCACCAACCAGAGGTCCTCTAATAATTCTAGCTTGAGGGTCTCAAGGGCTTTCTGCTCAGACTCAAGGTCCAACT
>SOKM01000098.1 GCA_004375785.1 Candidatus Cloacimonadota bacterium
GCAACCAGGAGGCTGCTCCTTCAAATACATAATCTTGGAGAAATGCAAATGAGTAGAAAATTCTTTTTATCAATTATACCAAACCAGCCTGATGGAAAAAAGAGCCCACTTTTTTTTATCTCGCTCTTTCTCTTTCTTATTATCTTTCTGGGAATATCCCTGTTCTTGCTGGTGAGATTGCTGCGTTTTAGTGAAGGTGCCTTGCTTCGAGAGAAAGATGTTACAAAGATAAGAAAAGAAAACATAATATTAAAAAAAACAGAGGAAGAGATAAAGGAATATCTTGAAATATCAAAAACAAAAGTGGAGGAACTCGATAAAACAGCAAAAAGAATCGAACCCCTTCTAAACATTCAGAAACTGCCGCAGGACAAGGAACTCTCTTTTAATGGTTTTACTATGAGTGAAAGGCTCGATTCTCTTCTCACGCTGAGTAAAAAAAACAGAAGCGTTTTTTCCCATGCTTTTAATAAACTTATGAAGAACAAAAAACTTTCCTCTTCGGTACCCTCAATACGACCGGTAGATGGTTGGTTGGTTAAGGGTTACGGTTATATTAATGACCTTTTTACGGATGAGGTAAGATTTCACCCCGGTATTAGCTTCTCTGCGATGAAAGGGACTCCTGTTTACGCAACGGGTAATGGTTCAATTATAAGAAAGGGGATGGGGGATGGAATAGGACTTTTTGTTGCAATAAATCACGGATATGGCTATATCACAAAATACGGGCACCTGCAATCTGTAAGGGTTGAAGAAGGCGATTATGTAAAAAGAGGAGATGTGATAGGATTTGTTGGAAAAACAGGAAGAACTACTGGTCCCGGACTATACTATGAAGTGATAATGAACGGGAAAAGAACAAACCCTCTCAATTTCATCTTCGAGGATGTTGAAACAATGGAACCTGAATTCGATAAATGAACCTCTACCCTACCCTCCTTATCCCCATACTTAAATCAATGGATTTATATGAATGAGTAAGGGAACCAACTGAGATATAATCTACACCCGTTTCTGCTATTTCTCTTATATTTTGAAGATTTACATTGCCTGAGACTTCAAGTTCACATCTCCCACCAACAATCTTTACTGCCTCTTTGATGTTTTCAGTTGACATATTGTCCAGCATAATTCTATTGAGATTGAATTTTAGTGCCTCGCCGAGCTGACTCAGGTTTTTCACCTCAATCTCTATGAAAATCTTGTTTGTATCTGCATCCTTAATTCTATTCAAAACATTACTTATACCATCTCCAAGATTGATATGGTTATCCTTTATGAGAACCTGGTCATAAAGCCCCATCCTATGGTTATATCCACCACCAATATGAACAGCGTATTTTTCAAGCATTCTGAGATTTGGCGTAGTCTTTCTTGTATCCAGTATCTTTGCCTTTGTGCCTTTAATTTTTTCAACGTATCGTGCTGTATAGGTCGCAATACCACTTATTCTCTGAAGAAAATTCAATGCCACGCGTTCAGCTGAGAGCAGTGAATCAGCCTTACCCTGTATATCCGCAATTATGTCCCCTGAAATAAATTTAGCTCCATCCTTTTTATGAACAGTAATTTTTGTTTTTTTATCAACAACTTTGAATACCTCCTTAGCAACCTGGATACCTGCAAGTACTCCTTCTTCTTTCGCTACAACAACTCCAAGGGCATTGGTTTCCGAAGGAACAGTAAACTTAGTTGTTATATCTCCTTTACCAATGTCCTCTTTCAGTGCTGCTTTTACAATCTTTAAGAGTTCTTTTTTATCAATCATTGCATAAGCATAGCATTTCTTTTATAATCAGTCAAGAAAAAAACAAAGTTAACAGGGATTAGAAGAGAATCAGAGATTTTAGAATTTAATGAAATCTGCCAGAAACTTATTGACATAGATTTTTTTTTCTGATATAGAATAGAATGGTCGTGCTAGACGGGGAGCCAGCGGTGCCCTGTAACCTGCAATCCGCTATAGCAGGGTCAATTACTGAAAGGCGGTATGATTTGGACAGACCCGGTTTTGAAGGAAGCGGCGTTGAAGGTTGGGTCCGCTATAGATATATGCTTCAAACCCCGTCAGGACCGGAAGGTAGCAGCGGTAAGAGGTGGTATGTCTGATAGTGGCTTTCCTGACCTGAGTCTTTTCCCTCCCAAAACCCTGTCCGACGAATACCAACTTTTAGGTGCACGGCCAAACGGGGCGTAGCGCAGTCCGGTTAGCGCACCAGCATGGGGGGCTGGGGGTCGTCGGTTCAAATCCGACCGCCCCGATATTACTATCGAGAGAGTTTAAGGGATGTATGATGTACGATGAAGGTAAAACCAGAATATAAAAGCGTTGGGGCTTGCCCCCAACAAAAACAGAAACGGAGAATGGGAGAGCGGGAGAAACGGGAAATTTGTAAATAGCCAGTGAACATAGTTATGGTGTCGGTAACGAAACCCGTAAAGTAATGATAAATTCTAAATCCGAAATTCTAAATACTAAACAAATTCAAATTAACAAAATCCAAAATCAAAACCGAAAGTAATGTTTGGAACATTTGAATTTAGATATTGTTTAGGATTTAAATATTAGAATTTAGGATTTTTTGATATGTGAGAGGAAGAAGATGTCATATATTGTAATTGCAAGAAAATACAGGCCGAAGAATTTTAGTGAAGTTGTAGGACAGGAACATATTACAAAAACACTCATAAATGCAATAACTAATAATCGAGTGGCGCATGCATATCTTTTTTCGGGTCCCAGAGGCGTGGGAAAAACCACCACTGCAAGAATCCTCTCAAAATCCCTCAATTGCCAGAAAGGTCCTACATCCCTGCCATGCAATGCCTGTTCAAACTGTAATGAAATAGATAATTCCATAAATCTTGACGTCCTTGAAATTGACGGTGCCTCAAACAGGGGAATTGAAGAAATTAGAACCCTGCAAGTAAATACAAGATATGCACCTGGAAGGGGAAAATATAAAATATATATAATTGATGAGGTTCATATGCTCACCAAGCCTGCCTTCAATGCCCTTCTAAAAACCCTCGAAGAACCTCCAAAACATGTAATATTCATCTTTGCAACGACTGAACCCCATCAGATTCCAATGACAGTTCTTTCACGGTGCCAGAGATTTAATTTTAGAAGATTAACCGTTGAAGAAATAGAAGGAAAACTAAGAGAAATATCAGAAAAGGAAAAGATAAGTGTTGATGATGAAGCGGTAAAACTCATTGCCAGACAGGCAGACGGCAGCCTGAGGGATGGAGAAAGCATGCTTGACCAACTCTTCACTTATTCGGATAAGACGATCACTACAAACGAAGTGAGAATGATGTTCGGTTTTGTAGAAGAGGGGCTCTATTTTTCATTGATAGATGCAATCAAGGGAAAAGATGAGAAAAAAATACTAAAGATTGTTGATACGGTTTTTGATAAAGGTTATGATATGGAAGAATTTGTTTCAGGTTATATGAAGCACCTTCGGAAGATTTTCTTACTTAAGAATGGTGTGGAAATCAAAGACCTATCCTCTGAAGAACTGGAAAAATATGTTGAAAGAAAAGATATCTTCTCAAGTTTTCTGCTGCTTCAGATGCTTAACAGACTTTCTCTCCTGACCCTAAAGATGAAAAAATCTGCAATTACACGAATCCTTCTCGAGCTCGAACTTCTCACTCTTGCACGACTTGAGGATACGGTCCAGATAAAGGAACTTCTCCAGAGGATTGAAAAAATGAACGAAGGTGTAACTGTAGATAACATACGAGAAGAAAACTATAACTATGAGATTAATAATGAAACCGAAACAGCAAATAAAACGAGGGATGAATCACTTGAAACAATATGGAATCAACTTGTCGGAAAAGTTGCAGAAGAAAGACGTCAACTTGCAGGAATCCGTGAAAATTTTACTCCCCTTTCCCTCGAGAAGGGGCTGTGTACTATCCGGATTAATAATCCTAACGGTTTTATAATAGATGAACTTGAACAGAAAGGCGGACAAAAACTGATTGAGGATGTTCTAACTTCTATTACAGGAGAAAAGATTAAAGTCAGGTTTGTAGAGAAAAATCGAAAAAGTGTGAAAGAAAAAAAAACTACAAAAAGTAAAAAAAACTCACTTAAAGAGAACGAGATGATAAAAAAAGCTCAAGAGATTCTTAAAGCGAAAATCGTAAACCCAAATAAAGATTGAAGCCACAGAATGACACAGAAGTTCACTGAATATCAAGAATTCAAAATTTTCAACAGGGAATTTAAGAGATTTGAAAGTAGCGTTGGGGCTTGTCCCCAACATTGTAAACTGAATATTTGTGGTAATATGATAAATGAAAGGTAGAGAAAGATGAAGTTTCAAAATTTAATAAAACAGGCACAGGAGTTTCAGAAAAAAATGAAAAAGATGCAAGAAGAGTTAGAGAAAAAGGTTGTTGAATCTACATCGGGTGGAGGAATGATAACCGTTACTGCAAACGGCAGGCAGGAAATTCTCTCTATTAAGATAGAACCCGAGGTTGTGAATTCTGATGATGTTGAAATGCTCGAGGATTTAATTCTTGCGGCTGTAAATGAAGCAAAGAGAAAATCTGAGAAACTCGCCCAGGAGGAAATGAAAAAAATAACCGGTGGCTTGAACATCCCGGGACTTGGAAACCTGAACATCCCTGTATAGTAAAAGTGTGTCATTGCGGGCATAAAGGTCATAGAATGTTGTTGACAAAATACATAATATAT
>SOKM01000049.1 GCA_004375785.1 Candidatus Cloacimonadota bacterium
ATGTGATGGTTCTTGAACTGGTGCATCATCAAAGCATACAGGGAATCTGCATTTTTTGTATGCGGGTATTTTTTGAGAATATACATAAAGAATTCATATGTGAACGATAGATTAATAATCTGTCCTTTCACATATTCAAAATCGTCTTTTCTCCTGTCATAATCGAGTGTGTTATAGTAGAGGGAGAGAAATCCGCCACTAACCCCAGGGTTTTTATCAAACGTAAAGATAATATCAGAAGTGGTTCTTGTATCAAAACAAACTGAGCCCAAAGATATATCGGTCAAAAGATTAAAAATTTCAAAAAGGAGCTCCTCTGTTTCTCCTTGATTCGAAAGTGTTTTTAAGAAATAGTCGTAGGCGTAACGCGGATATCCGAGCCTTCTGTACAGTCTTCCAACGAGGTAGGTCTCATCAGGATATTTGCTTATGAACTTCGTAATAACACTTTCTGCCCCTTCCCAGTCTCCACTTTCAAGACACATCTGGAAGAGAAAAAGAATCGATTTTTTATCTCTTTTGTTTTTCCATAACTTCTTATATTCCCGAAATCTATTCTCACGTTCAAGGAATTTAAAGAGGTCAGATGTTGCCTCGATGTCCTTTAACGGGTCAAGCTCCTTCAGGTAAAGTTCAATTGCCTTCTTTTCCCGTTCAAGTGATGAAAGAAGTATCTGTGTTTCGTTGAGATAATATCTTTTTTCATCGGGAAATTTTTGATAGAACTCTTTGAGAGCATTCATAAGTTCGTCTTTCCTCTTGTCGTGCTTCAATTCGTCAATTTTTTCTTTATAAAAGTTATGTGAATCCGGAAAGGATGCTATAAAATGGTCGAGGTATTCATACTTTTTTTGAGGAAGAAGCTGCTCTTTTGCAATCCCTATGAGTTGCAGCCAGTCAGCGGGTTTGTTCTCCTTTTGAGCGAACTCAAAAAGATATTTAAGGGCTTCCTCTATCCTGTTGCGTTCAAGATAATAGTAACCGGCAAAGTTAAGAGCATCTTCTGAATTATTCGTTTCTTTGAGATATTGAGCAAGCAGTTTTTCTGCCTCATCAAATTTTCCAAGAGAGGTCTTTGTTCCTATCAGTTTTTCCCTGTCCTTTAATCTTTTTTCTTTCTCAAATGGAGGTCGGGGAATTCTAACCTTCTCACCGAAAAATTCTTCAATTGTAAATTCACTGTCTCCTTTTCTATGTAGCCTTTCATAAAGATTTTTGATTTCATCTGGAATCTCAAAACCCATTGGCTCTATCTCAGGTAATTCAATTGCTACCTCTCCTCGTTTACAGCCGGGTATGAGAAACAGTGTGAGGGAAAAGCATAACAACAATTTTTTAACAATATTCATTAGTTTTCCTCCTTAATTTAGAGCACAAGCACACAAGTAGCGTTGGGGCTTGTCCCCAACTCCAAACCTTTTTGTCGGGGATAAACCCCGACGCTACATTTTTTGTCGAGAGTTTTGGTTTCATCCTCTTATATTCATTTAGAATCCAAATCGAAAACCAGAGAACCGCAGAATGGATAGTCCCTCCATTCTTGAACTAAACCTTTCCTCACTGGATTATTTAAAATATATATAGCTACCTTTTCAATATCTTCATCTTTTCTTAAAAAATGATCATAGAAACTTTTTTGCCATATTTTGCCTTGAAAATTATGTTTCCAAGCAATACGTGTTGTTAGGTTTTTCAATCTTGAAATAAACTCTATGATTCCTAACTGCTCAGAGGCACTTAACAATAAATGGATGTGGTCAGGCATAATACAATAAGCATAGATTGGAATATTATTTAGGGAAGAAATTTCCTTTAACAAATTTAAGCATTCTTCAGCTAACTTCTTTTTGTTGAATATTGGATTTCGCTTTCGTGTGCAAATGGTTATTGAACAAGGTAAACCAGGGGTTTTGTAAATTTCTGCATCCAAGCGGATTTTTTTGTGATATTTAATTTTCATAAATTTTCCTTTATTGTTTGTCGGGGACAAGCCCCGACGCTACATTGTTAATTACTTACAACATTAATCTTGAACTCCTTATAGGTTGTGTTGAAGGCAAAATCCTCCGCTACCACCTTGAGGGTGTATCTACCTGTCGGCAGATTCCCAGGGATTCTTAAAATACCTGTGCTTGCAAGATGAAGGGGGCTATAAACGAGAGAGAAAGGTAAATATCCTTCTATCGATGCCTCTATTCGCTTTGTATCCTTACTGGCATACGCCTTGAGTAAAATTTCTTCCCCTGCTGAGAGCACTCTGCCTGGAAGTTCAATCCGTAATACCGGTGGTTTTCTATCAATAATAAATGTTTTCTTTTCCTTATATATGTTTCCTTCCTTGTCCTTCATAATTAGAAGTGCAGAATACCTGCCATCTTCTGTGTTGGAAGGGACAAGAAACCTCACTCTCCAGAGACCTTCATCTTCGTGATAGACCATCCTTTTAATAAGCCCGAAAGGAAAGATTGCTACAATGTCCACAATACTTGTATCAGCTCTTACAATAAGTATAGGGTCCCCTGGTCTTATGATTCTTGGTCGTAGGAGTGCTCTTGGTGCAGCGAGGAATGATGTATATGGTGTAACAAACTTAAACTGCTTTGAAAGAGCAATTATCTCCTTTACCCACTCATCCTTCTCTCCCTCCATCCTTATTTTTTCGAGTAGATAATCCACTCTCCTCTTCGCCCAGAGTCTTCTCACTTCCTTGTATCGCTTCTCTTCTTCTGGAAATGAAAAAGTTTTCTTCACACTCGTCTCTTTACCTTCATAGGAAAAACTTATGTGAACCTTCCCTTTTTTTGTTGGTTTTAAATACTTTCCTGTAAATGTGACTCCATTCCCGTTGAAAACGGATTGGGGCATCTCAGGATAGACATCAGAGAATATTGAAGAAGGTGAAAGACGGAGTTTGACATTGCTGATTTTTCCACCGCCTATAGTTTCAAAAAATAGTTTTATTTTCTCATCATTCATAGCCCTTAACCAAAGGTATGCTCCTCCTGTTTTTGTAGAAAGTTTTTCAAGCAATGTTTTATTTGGATTATCACCTATGCCAACAATAAAAAGAGGAGGAAGTCCATTGGTTAATTTGAGCAACCGTTTGTAGTCGATCTCTCCAACAGTCGGGTATCCATCCGTGATAAGAACAGGTATTATGTTCCTTTTCTTCTTTAGAGATTTTAAGGCATCTTCAATGTTTGTCCCACCCGTAACATATTTTGACCTTATAAAAATAAGGGCATTGTCCCTATTGTCCTCGTTATTCGCAACAGGCTTTTTCCATTTCATATCCAGACCTGTGCTGAAACAGGCGATATTAATTCCACTTTTCTCATCTATCAGATTCAGTAATCGCGACAGGGAAGAATAGGCAAGCTCGAGTTCCTTCCACATCATCGAGAGTGAATTATCAAAGAGGAAAAGATAGTTTTGTTCTTTCTCATTCAGAGCAGGGTTCTCTTTTATGTTGAAACCTGTCCTCAAGACAAAAAAACCTGTTTGTGGGGAAGGAATGCCATCGAGGTAGAAGTATTCCCCTTTCTCCTCGATATCCCTGAAACTCAGCAGTTCAATGGTAACATCTTCAAATCTTTCCTGAAAGGAAAGCATAAGGTCTTCAGTGAAACTCACGTTCTTTGCTTCAAAACGGGCTGTGATGTTATTTTCATTTTTTTCTATGATTTCTAAAGGAAAAGAAGGGGAAGAATTTAAGAAGCCGTCAATGGGAAGTCTGCTCTCTATCAACAAGGAAATTGAAAGGGATTCTGCTCTTTCCTCTTCATATAGAGTTGGTTCAAAAGGGAAATCGTAGAAGACTTTTGTCTGATTAAGCGGAAGATCTTCTGTATAAAAGAGTTCCACCCTTTTTGTTCCGAAAGGAGGAATGGGCGCTACATTTACGCTGAAGTAGTTTATCTCGTGTTCAAGCTCAGCCCTCTCGAGTAAACCTGGGTCAATAGCCTGCCATACAAGTTGCTCGTATATTCTTCTCGCTTTTTTTCTTTCCATAATTATTCCTGGAATTCTCACGCCATCTTCCCATATTGCAAAATCCTTAATCATTGCCATCTCAGGGATTGTAAAAATATATTGTCCTTCAAGAATTCCGTCTGTATAGTTCCTGTAGACCTGGAGCACTTTTGTCTCTGCAATTCTGTCCCGGATTGTGATATTTACCTCCATCCTGTAAAGTGAAAGTATAGAAGGGTCAGGATAATCACTCTCTGAGATGGGGATAAGAACACCCGCATCACTCAGGAGCAAGGATGGGAAAAATCCCATAAGCAAAAGTAATAAAATAATCTTTCTCATAAATTAACCTCCATACTAAATTGAGCAACAGCCGAGGCTTCCAGCCTCGGATTGCTATATATTTTTTTACTTCTCAATTGATAGCTCCTTTGCTTCTATCCTGTAAAGTCCCTGTTCTGTTCCAATATAAAAATATTCATCCTCTGCAAAGAGACAAGTAACATCATCGAGGGGGAAGAGACCTTTCAGGAATTCCCCTTTATTTTGTTTCTCATTATAGACAAAAAGTCCGCTTTTACAGGTTCCCACAAAGAGGTATGGTTTTCTATAAAAAAGAGAATTATGATTTACCTCAACATCCTTTGTTTCTTCAATAGTCTTCATACCTGCTTTCTCAAAATAGAATATACCACCACCGTAAGTCCCGATATAGACCCTTTTATCTGTTGCGAGAAGACTGTTTATCCAGT
>SOKM01000168.1 GCA_004375785.1 Candidatus Cloacimonadota bacterium
GAGGAAATAGAAAACAACGGTTACGAACTCTACACCTCTACCTATTCTGGAGGAAACTGGTCAAATGCTCAGAGAATCACAAACAGCGAAGGAATGAGTCAAAATCCATCCATCTGTGCTGACCCTTACGGAGCTTTGCACCTTATTTGGGTCGATGATGTAAATGGAAACTTCATCATCTATTACTCAAAATTTGATGGTGTAAACTGGACAACTTCCATTCCCATTTCAGACAATCCTGGAGAAGCGCTTTACCCACAGATTACATCTGACCCTTTCGGTGACATTCATCTTGTCTGGTCTGACAACAGGGAAGGGAGTTATGAAATATTCTACAAAAGGTTCTTTGATTGGCAGTGGAGCAATGATACAATACTATCACACAAAGAAAAGCTTTCCACATCTCCCCATATTACCTGCACAACGGATGGCTCTGTTCATGTAATCTGGTATGACTGGATGGAAGATCCTGTCTTCACCTCTCCACATATACGCTATAGAAGATTTGATCCCGATTCTGACTCCGTTTTCTCATCTATTAAAAAAGAAGTCACGAATGATGGAGTCAGAATAAGTGCAGATGTTTCTCAAACCGATTTAAGGCTTTTCAGATTGGCTTCACCCTATCCTATCTCTGTAGAATGTCAGAAGATTGAGGGGAATAGATGCATATGGTTCGAACCTTTAGTCCCTGGAGAGTATGAATATATCTTACAAAGCAGAAATGGAACAGAAGTTTGCTACTCAAAAACCATTCTGGTCAATATCCCTCAAAAAGGGGAATGCTGGGAAGTTAGCATATCACCAAATCCTTTCACTACTTCCACCACCATCCGCCTTATCCTCCCTAGCAAAGGGCAAAGTGCAAAGGGCATAGTGCAAGACACAAAAGGCATAGAGTTAAAAATCTATGACTTGAGTGGAAGATTAGTGAAAGACTTTTCACTGGGCACTGGGCACTGGGCACTGGGCACTGCCGTATCCTGGGTGGGAAGTAATAATAGGGGTAAAATGGTTACACCAGGTGTCTATTTCATAAAACTCAGCTCGAAAAACCACACGATAACGCAAAAGATAATAAAATTGTGAGAAATATTTTTTATTTTTTATTTTCTATTTTCTATTTTCTGATTGTTCCTTCACTTCTTTCCTCTATAGAGACAAAAGGTTATACAGTAAAAACAAAAATCATCTCGGATGAAAGGATGGATGTAACCTTTGAATTAAAGGATTATGAAATAACTAAAGTTACAAGAGAAAGCAGGGATTTCTCAAGAATTAAGTTAAAGGGTGCAGGACTAACCGAGGTGACTGGAAAGCCAGAACTCCCCACAGTAACTATACTTTTTGGTATGCCCTCTGCAGGAGATTTTGAAACAGTAGTTAAGAATATAAACACTGTAAGTAAAACTATACCCTTTGTATATCCTGTTCAATCCGTTTCCGTTGGACCTACTAAGGGTAGTAAATTTGAAATGGATAAATACTACGGAAAGTCTCTTTTCTATCCTGATGCTTTTTATTTCTCAAAAGAAGTTGGGTTTTTCAGAGACCACAGAATCGGCTCCATTCTCTTCTATCCATTCAGATATAACCCTAAGAAAAAAACCCTCAAAATTATAAAAAAAGCTACCTTTTCTATCTATTTTCACAAAAAAGAAAATGAAAAAGGCACTATACGGATACCCCGAAGAAATAGTCCGGGTGAATTACTCTTCTCAAAACTTGTTATCAATTACGAAAAGAGTAAATTCTGGCTTAAACGCCATCCCCTACCAGGACCATTAAAACCCAGGCAATCTGACAACTTATATAAAATTGCAACCGACAAAGAAGGCCTTTATCAGATTACCTATACTGACATTGTAAATGCTGGAATTGACCCAACAACAATTATTCCAGACGAGCTCCATATCTCGCACCGAGGTTTCGAAATCCCAATCTATGTTAAAGGTGAAGAAGATTCTGTTTTCAACAGAGAAGATTATATAGACTTCTTTGCAGAGAGAATAAAAGGAGAAGAAACATATTTTAATCCATACACAGATGAGAATATCTACTGGCTCTCTTTTGGAGACAGTCTCGGGAAAAGAATGGTAGAAGAGGACGGGACACCATCCGATTCAGTAAACTGTATAGTTTCTACTTCTTTTTGGGATACACTCCATTTTGAGGTGGACAGCCTTTTTGTAAGATTTCCATTAACAACTGCTGATTCATCAGATGTATGGTTCTGGGACAGACTTGACGGACCGGATACACTGATAGTTAACATCTTTATTCCCTCACCCGACACACTGATAAATTTCGACCTATCTATTATGCTTCACGGTTATACAACAGACATAATAGGTCACAAGGTTAACGTATATTGGAATGATATTTACTATGGTCAATACACCTGGTCAGGACAACGCCCCTATAATATAAAGATTGAAAATATTCCTGGAGAATTATTAAAAGAGGGTGAGAATACTATTACCTTTATTGTCCCACAACCGCCTATTGATACTCTCTCTAATGGTAAAATTATCTACCATGTGGACGGCATATACACCAACTGGCTCGAAATATCATACAATCACCTACTTGATGCAGTTGATAACAATATTACATTCAAAACACCCACCGAGATAGTGGACACTACTTATGAATTCAGGATAAACAATTATGACTTTGCAGATGTGGAAATATATAAAAGGAATGTATCAAAGATTATTAACTTCAAGAAAGAGATTTATCAGGAAGGAGGAAAAACAAAATACAGGTTCATTTTTCAAGATAGAGACATAACAGGTCTTATGAATTTCACAGTCCTCCCGATCTGGGAAAAACTCAAACCATTAAGAATAGAGAAAATAGAGCTCAGAGATCTTCATTCGACTGCAAACAGAGCGGAATATCTAATAATCACTCATAATTCCCTGAAAAGTAGTGCTGAAAACTATGCATTATGGAAGGAAACACATGGATTTAACTGCATGGTCGCTACAACAGATGAAATATATAATGTATTCAATGATGGTATCGAAAACCCTGAAGCAATTAGAACATTTATAAAGTATGCCTATGATTACTATGCTGAACCTCCCCTGTACTGTCTTCTCTTTGGCGACGGGACATACGATTATAAAGGTCTAAGAGGACATTCTGGCAATTTGGTTCCAGTTCATCTTTCCTGGATACGCAGCCCTTTATGGGGTCCTACTGCCGATGATGAATATTTCGTTAGAGTAAGCGGTGATGACCACTTACCCGATATTTTCATAGGACGTTTCCCGATAAGAACAGATGAGGAATTCGATAGAATCTTTGAAAAAACTAAAATTTATGCGGATTATCAAAACCTTGATGAGTGGAAAAAAGACCTGGTGTTTGTTGGAGATTCGGCTTGGTATATTGATTCATTGGAAAATGTTCACGTAACATATTATTCCTTTCCTGAAATGGAGAAAATAATTAGAGATTATCTGCCGCCTGCTTTTGATGCGAGCAGGTGTTATCATCTCAGAAAAAACAGGGAAGATTTCCTGAAGGAGATGGATGAGGGCGCTCTTTTTGTCAACTTCCTTTCCCACGGAGGTGGTGACATACTTTGTGGTGGTGACTTTCTTATATCAAACGACATCTACAGGATGACAAACCTCGACAGAATGACCTTCTGGACTGCTTTCAGCTGTGTAAATGGATTCTTTGCTGAGCCACATCCCGATTCCATATCAATAGGAGAAACAGTTTTCCTTGCTCCAAATGGCGGTGGAATAGGTTACTATGGACCGGGCAGTCTTACATACGGCGGTAGTAACTTTAATCTTTCCTGTAAGATATTCGATGGAATCTTTAATGAACGATTACTTTACCTTGGACAATTTTTAGCATATGGTGAAATAGAATACTTCGCTGCATCAGGAAATAAAAATCAACTATCCACCTACAATCTACTCGGAGACCCGGGAATAAAACTTGCACTTCCGGACACGACAAGGATTGACCTCTCACTATCTCCCCCCTCACTTTCACCAGGAGACACTCTAACGGTTCAGGGTTTCATTCACGGCTCACCATCGGGCGAGGCTGTTATTACATTCTTCTCAATAAAGGATACTGCTGTCACCCCATATAAGAAAATCAATGCTTCTGTCTCCTCTGGAAATTTTACTGCTTCTACTACCATTCCAGACACCCTTTTACCTGGTAAAGGTATAGTAAAGGTCTATTTCAGGGGAGAGAACAAAGATGGTGTAGGATACGAATACTATAACATCGAGCAGCCTAACATCTCATCCGTGAAGATAATACCTAAAAATCCTACTCGCGAGGACAGTGTTTATGTAACAGCCCGAATATTTGACCCGGACAGCATAATTCAGGCAGGCGTTAAATGGAAACCAAAAGGAGATAGTAACTGGAATGAGATAACTATGATACCCGATACTATGGATACATTCATCACAGCCTCTCCAATTCCTCCTCAATCACCCGACACAACCGTAGAGTTCAAAATCTATGCAACCGATTCTTTGGGGAATATTGATACTTCCCGTATCTATTCCTACCACATTACCGCACTTGCTGAACTCTCCTTTGTTAACAAAAACATCTATCTCGATGGCGATACTATTGTAGAAATAAATGTTGATGTTCAGAATCTTGGAGAAACCGCTGCAGATTCCTTCAGGGTAG
>SOKM01000097.1 GCA_004375785.1 Candidatus Cloacimonadota bacterium
GAATGGAGGTAAAAGTTTGCAAAAAGAGAATTATTATGCAAAGGGGTCAAGAAAAGAATCAGTTGCAAATGTAAGAATCCATGAAGGAAAAGGTAAAATCATTGTAAATGGTCAATTCTTTCAAGAATATTTCCGCAGATCTGCACTTGAGACAATAGTAATTGAGCCTTTCAGAATAACAGAAATGCTTGGAAAAATTGACGTCATTGCAAAAGTTAAAGGTGGCGGAAAGAGTGGTCAAGCAAGTGCCTTAAAACTCGGAATAGCAAGAGCACTGACTAAATACGATGCAGACTTAAGAAAATCATTAAGGGCAGCTGGCCTTTTAACAAGAGATTCCAGAAAAGTGGAAAGAAAAAAATATGGAAAGGTAAAAGCAAGAAAAAGATTCCAATTTTCTAAACGATAAAAACTATTTCACACATTCTCGGATCAGAAGAGGTTCCCTAATATCAGGGCTCTTTCATGAGAAGAAGAGAATGGAGGAGAAAACTAAAAAGGGGGTTTCCCTTGGTTACAATGAAAGATCTTCTTGAAGCAGGTTCACATTTTGGGCACAAAGTAAGTAGATGGAACCCAAAAATGAAAAAGTTTATTTTTGGAGAAAAAAATGGTATCTACATAATCGACCTGCAGAAAACAGTAAAAATGCTTGAACAAGCTTACAACGAAATAGTCGAGCAGACAAGAAATGCAAAAACTATTCTCTTTGTAGGGACAAAACGCCAATCTCAGGATATAGTCAGAGAAGAAGCAATGAGATGCGGAGCGTTTTATGTTTGCGAAAGGTGGCTTGGCGGAATGCTGACCAACTTCAGAACAATACGAAAAACCATTAATAGACTGAATGATTATGATGAAGAGAAAGAGGCTGGAATATTAAACGGTTTGCACAAAAAAGAAAGGCTTTCTCTTGCACGAAAGATGGATAAAATGGAGAAAATTCTTGGTGGTGTAAAGAAACTTAAATCTCTACCAGACCTATTATATGTGATAGATATAAAGAGAGAATATATAGCAGTTCACGAAGCAAACGTTCTTGGAATTCCTGTTATTGCAATTGTGGACACAAATACAGATCCAGATGTCGTAGAAATACCAATTCCAGCAAACGATGATGCAATCAGGTCAATTAAATTAATCACCTCCATTATCGGTCAAGCAGTTTTTGATGGCAAACAGCTTGCAGAAGCTGAAAAGAAGGAAAGAGAAGAGGAAGAAGCTGAAAAGAAAGCAGCTGAAAAGAAAGTAACAGAAAAGAAAGTAACAGAAAAGAAAGCAGTGGAGAAGAAGGTCGCAAAGAAAAAAACGGCAGGGATTAAAGCCGTTGAAAAAAAAGAAGTCCGGAGACTTACCCAAAAGACAAAAGAACCAAGAAAAAAGAAAGAAACCGAAAAACAAAAAAAAGAATTAAGAACCACCAGAAAAAAAACTCTAAAAGTAGGGCAAAGAGAAGAACGAAAGAAAGAAAAGGTCAAAAAGACTACTCAAGAATAATGGAAGGAGTCTAAAATATGACAATTCCTATTGAAAAGATTAGAGAACTAAGGGAAAGAACAGGTGCGGGTGTTCTGAATTGCAAAAAAGCACTTGAGGCTACGGACGGAGATATTGTTAAATCTATCGAATATTTAAGAAAACTGGGAATAGCAAAAGCAGAGACTAAACTAATGAGAAAAACTGACGAGGGCATAATTGCATCATACATTCATCCCGGAGCTAGACTTGGTGTCCTCGTAGAACTTAATTGTGAAACAGACTTTGTTGCAAAAACGGAAAATTTCAAAAAACTCGCTAAGGATATTGCAATGCAAATTGCTGCTACAAACCCCATTTCCATCAGAAGGGAAGATATTGCAAAGGAAATGATAGAAAGAGAGATGACTATTTACAGAACTCAAGTGGAAAATTCTGGAAAACCTGAATCTGTTATAGATAAGGTTGTTGAAGGTAAACTTAATAAATTTTTTAAAGATTTTTGCCTTTTAGAACAACCTTTTGTAAAGGATTCCAATATTAACATTGAGGATTACATCAAGAGTTACATTAGTAAACTTGGTGAGAACATAACAATCAAAAGGTTTGCAAGATTCCGTATCGGAGAAGAGGCATAATTGGAGTATTATTCATATGGCCTCAAAGTATAAAAGGGTTCTTCTCAAATTAAGCGGTCAGATTATTGCAGGAAAGAAAGGATTTGGATTTTTAAAACCTTCCTTACACCATCTACGTGATGAAATCAAGGATGCATATAATCTCAATGTTGAAATCGGAATAGTAGTCGGTGGCGGAAATATTTTCAGGGGCAAAGAGGCTGTCAGGAATTTTGGAACAGAAAGGGTAAGCGCAGACTACATGGGGATGATTGCAACATTAATAAATGCATTGCTGCTGCAAAACATACTTGAAAAACAAAACCTACCTACACGGGTTATGAGTGCAATAAATGTTGCAGAACTTGCTGAACCCTTCATACGAAGAAAAGCAATAAGACACCTTGAAAAAAGAAGAATCGTAATATTTGCTTGTGGAACAGGCAACCCATTCTTTACAACAGACACTGCTGCCGTTCTTAGAGCAATAGAGATTGAATCAGAAGCAATCCTTAAGGGCACAAAGGTAAAAGGAATCTACGACAGGGACCCTGAAAAATTCAAGGGGGCAAAATTTTTAAAAGAATTAACATTTCAAAATGCTATAGAGAAACGTATAAAAGTAATGGATACCACAGCTTTTTCACTCGCAATGGAAAATAATTTACCAATATTTGTATTTAATATATTAAAAAAAGGCTACCTGCGCAGGCTATTAACTGGAGAAAATATAGGAACTGTTGTCTCTGAAAATCTATAAAGTATAATTTGTTATTATTTCAAGTTGTATACAAAACCACAGATTTAATAAGCTGTGTAATCTAAATAAATCTCTGTAATTAAGTATAATAAATATTATCCAAGGAGGTAGTATGAATATAAATGAAATTAAAAAAAAGGCTCGTGATAAGATGAAAAAAAGTGTTGATGCTGTGAGAAATGAAATCGTAAGGATACGAACGGGAAAAGCCACAACTGTACTATTAGAGGGAATAAAGGTGGAATGTTACGGTTCAAAAGTGCCCCTGAAACAGATTGCAAATATTGGTGTTCCAGAAGCGAGATTACTTTTAATTCAACCCTGGGATAAAAACCTGCTTTCAGAAATTGAAAAAGCAATCTTTCAGTCAGATCTTGGGCTAACTCCAAACAATGATGGAAAGGTTATCAGGTTACCTATCCCTCCATTAACAGAGGAGAGAAGGAAAGAACTCGTTAAACTCGTCAAAAAACTTGGAGAGGATGGAAAGATTGCAATTCGAAATGTACGAAGGGAATGCAACGATGAACTCAAAAAGGGAGAAAAATCAGGAGAGTTTTCTGAAGACGAAACACAAAGAGGAATGAAAAAAATTCAAGATATCACGGATGAATATATAGAAAAGATAAATCTAATTATAGTAGAAAAAGAAAAAGAAATCTTGGAAATATAGACCATCAATGAAAGAAAATATTCTTTTACGATACCATATAGACCCATCAAAGATTCCAGAACATATTGCAATCATAATGGATGGCAATGGAAGATGGGCTGATAAAAGAGGACTTCCGAGAATCCTTGGCCACTATGCAGGTATCGAATCTGTCCGTGCAATAGTGAGAGCTGCTGCAAAAATAGGAATAAAATTTCTCACTCTTTACACTTTTTCAACGGAAAACTGGACAAGACCCAGAAACGAGGTAAAAGCCCTGATGGGTATGCTGGAGGAATTATTAAAAACAGAATTAGAGACACTACACAAGAATAATGTTCGAATTAAAACAATTGGCCGTATTGACGAACTTCCACAAAGAGTAAGAAAAGCACTTGCCAATTCAATTAAAGTAACATCAGAAAATAGCGGTCTGGTTCTCATTCTTGCTTTGAATTATGGAGGAAGACAGGAGATAGTTGATGCAGTCAAGAAGATTATTAAAAATAACCGAAAAAGAAAAATATGTGTAGAAACATTCCGACAATATCTTTATGATAGCAAACTCCCTTATCCTGATCTTATCATTAGAACAAGTGGTGAACTCAGACTGTCCAATTTTCTCATATGGGAAGCCGCTTACAGCGAACTCTGGATTACAAAAACCCTCTGGCCCGATTTTAGAAAAAGGCACCTCTTGAAAGCAATTGCTCAATACCAGAAGAGAAAAAGAAAATTTGGCGGCATAGATGGCTAAAAAAAAGAATATTGTCTATAGATTTAGTACTGCAATTCCCTTTATTCCAGTTCTAATTATTATTGCATTCAAAGGCGGAATCCATTTTCTTATCCTCATAGAGCTGGCTATCTTTGTTGGAACATTTGAGTTTTATGATATTCTCCGTGCAAAGGAGATGAATCCCTATAAAAAGATAGGAGTTACTGTTGCAATAATTCTTGGACTAACTGCATACTTTCAGAGTTATGTCTTCACATATTTACTCTTTACACTCCTTGTTATGATGCTTTCAATTTCCGAGCTCTTCAGAAAGGAACTGGACAGGGCAATAAACCATATGGGAACAACAGTATTTGGAATTCTCTACGTTTCCTGGCTATTCAGCCATCTCATATTCTTAAGGGAACTACCAACAGTTACTGGAAAGCCTTATAACATCGGCGTAAGTTATGTACTTATCCCTTTTATCATCGTTTGGGGATATGATACAGGAGCATTCTTTATTGGTAAAAAATTCGGTAGAAGAAAACTTCTTGAGAGAATCAGCCCGGCAAAAACCTGGGAAGGTGCAATAGGTGGTTTCCTTGCATCACTTGTCTGCCTCTTTGCATATCAGCAGATATTTAACTTACAATACCTTACAAATTTTGATGTTATCGTCCTTGCAATTTTTGGTTCATTCCTTGCTCAGGTGGGTGACCTCGTCGAATCCCTTATAAAACGTGATGCAAAGCTCAAGGATTCTGCTAAGCATATTCCAGGGCATGGTGGAGTCCTGGACAGATTTGATGGTATCCTCTTCGTAGCCCCCTTTGTATATTATTTCCTCAGATTCTTTGCTGAAAGATAGAATGAAACGGGTAGCAGTCCTTGGTTCAACAGGTTCCATAGGTAAAAACGCACTACTGGTAGTAGAAAATCTTGGTAAAGAATTCACTCCAATCGCACTTTCTTGCTTTAGAAATGTTGAACTTCTCTCACAACAGGCATTACAATTTCGACCCAAGGTTGTTGTTCTCGTAAACCAAGAACATCTCCCTTTTCTTAAAGAAAAATTAAAAGGGACAGGAATCAATATTCTTACTGGTAAAGAAGGTCTCTGTGAAATTGCAGAAATGAAGGAAGTAGATTTACTGCTTAATGGGATTATGGGATCTGCTGGTTTTCCTCCAACTCTTGCAGCAATCAGAAAGGGAAAAAGGGTTGCACTTGCCAATAAAGAAACACTCGTATCTTACGGACAGATTATAATGGAGGAAACGATTAAAAATAAAGCGGAAATAATCCCTGTTGACAGTGAACACTCGGCAATATTTCAGTGTCTCAATGGAAGAGAAAAAGCAAATGTTAAAAAAATAATGCTTACCTCATCCGGTGGGCCATTCAGAAACAGAAAAGACTTAAGTAATGTAACAATCAAAGAGACATTGAATCATCCTGTGTGGAGGATGGGAAAGAAAATATCAGTTGATTCTGCAACTATGATGAATAAGGCTCTTGAGATTATAGAGGCACATTTTTTGTTCGGAATCCCTCAAGAAAAAATATCCGTGGTGATTCATCCTGAGTGTATAATTCATTCTGCGGTGGAATTTGTTGACGGCACAATCATTGCACAACTTTCCAACCCTGATATGACTTTACCAATTCAATATGCACTCACATATCCTGAGAGGAGACCATCCATTACAAAAACGCTTGACCTAACAGAGATTTCTACTCTTACATTTGAATCGGTTGTACCCACAAGGTTTCCTGCAGTTTCCCTTGCATATCTTGCCCTTAAAAAGGGAGGAACTACAACTGCAGTTCTGAATGCTTCAAATGAGTTCCTTGTTGATGCCTTCTTAGAGCAAAAGATATCATTGGATAAAATAACCAAAATTATAAGCGAAGTTATAGATAAACATTCACCAATAAAGGAGCCATCAATCGAAGAGATACAGGAAGCGGAAAAATGGGCAAAAAAAGAAGCAGAGAAGTATGTTCTAAAAAAATAGCACACAGATTCGCACTGATTAGAAAGATAATCACAGATTTACAGATATGTATAACCATAATGCAGACATAAGACATGAGACGTAAGACATCAGACCAAGGATTAATTCATTCCTGGAGTAGCAGAGCTTGCTCTGCGCTTTTCTGTGCGAAACAAGCCTTCCTTACGTCAGTCCAAGGTTTCGCTACTCCGTACTACATTTTCGTTCTACTCAATTTCTCACATTTGAAACAATGGTTTTAACAATAATAGCAGGTTTGGTTCTTTTCACAATTATGGTGATAAGCCATGAATTTGGTCACTTCATCGCTGCAAAGATTACGGGTATCGGTGTCAAAAGGTTTTCTATTGGTTTAGGACCAAAACTATTTGGTTTTCGCTCAGGAGGAACGGAATATGTCCTATCCCTTGTCCCTCTGGGGGGATATGTAAAGATGAAGGGAATGGAGCCCGGTGAAATAAAAGGCGAGAAGGATGAATTCTTCTCAAAATCCATTCTCGTCC
The DNA here is from genome assembly GCA_004375785.1 of Candidatus Cloacimonadota bacterium. Classification (GTDB taxonomy): domain Bacteria; phylum Hydrothermota; class E44-bin80; order E44-bin80; family E44-bin80; genus E44-bin80. Next base: position 6,748 of record SOKM01000097.1, read on the forward strand.
GTACATTCGTTGTCTTATCAGGACCATTCCTGAACCTGATTCTTGCTTTTATTATCTATTTTTTCACTGTCCTCTCCTTTGGTGTTGATGTAATCCCAGGGACAAATATAGAATCAGTTAATGACAATCCATTATTAAACGAAAGAGTAAAAAAGGGAGATAATATAATCACTCTGAACAATAAAGATGTCAGGAACTGGTATGAAATTTCAAAAATTTTAGAAGATAAGCCTGATTCACTCAATTTTCTCATCAAAAGAGATGACAGCCTTTTTACAATCAATATTCAATATAAGAAAGATGAGGGATTCCCTTTTGTCCCGATGATTGAACCCATTATTGGTATCATTGAAAAAAACAGCCCTGCGGACAATCTTGGACTAAAAAAAGGTGACAGGTTTCTCTCAATAAATGGTAAAGAGATTAAGAGTTTCGAGGATATGAGGATGGAGGTGAGTGTAAACCCTGAAAAAACATTGGAGATTGAGTGGAAAAGAAACGGAATGATAATGAAGGGCGAAGTGGTTCCTCGAAAACAAAAGATTCAGGAAAATGGTAAAACCAAGGAAATTGGACTTCTTGGAGTCGTGGCTAAAACCGAAAAGCTACAATTCGGTTTCTTCGGTTCGTTCAAAGAAGGCTTTAGAAGAACAGTTGAGAGTATAAAATTAATTTTTTCAATAATTGTGATGTTATTCAGAAGACAAATCTCACCCAGAACACTCGGTGGACCCATCGCAATATTTCAACTTGCAGGTGAATCCGCTCGTTGGGGATTGGAGTTTTACCTCGGATTTATGGCTATTCTCTCCATTAACCTTTTTATCTTTAATCTCATTCCTTTTCCCCCTCTTGACGGAGGTCATATCCTTATTTTTGGAATAGAAAAGTTGATAAGAAAAAGACCAACCGAAAAACAGTATCAACTGATACAACAGATTGGTTTTGCAATCCTCCTTATTCTTGTTGCATTCATCTTCTACAACGACATAATGAGAATAAGAGGAAGATAATTTTAGATTAAAATCCTTACAGGCTGTTCACTTTTTGAGCATAACATTCTCAATTTTTTAACATACCTTTATTTGTAACCTCTTCCATTAACACAACTTATAAAATTTTTGTCCTGCTGGCACAGAACTTGCTTTTTATCTTTACTAAAAAAGAAGGAGGTAAAGATGAAAAGATTGGAAGGATTTATTTCAGCAGTATGTTTTCTTCTCACTGTTTCTCTTCTCTCAGCAGAAGGAATCTATACATTAAGATTTAACGAGAGTGAACTCACTTTTGGAAAAAGAAATGGTTTTGACATAATTGATGTGAACGGGTGTATTCCCTCCGGTGATGCAGGAATGCCGCTTCTTCCTAAAAAGAGGATTGAAATCTTAATACCTTCTAATAAAAAATTTGTTGAAGTAAAAATCCTTAATAGGGTTCTCGTTCCTCTTGATGGAAACTTCAAACTATACCCGGCACAACCCCCTTTACCACTAAATATGGAGGTTATCGAAACCCAATTTGTAATTAACGAAGGAACTTATGCACTTTCGAATCCTTTCCCTGAAAAATCTATTATATTAATAGAGGAAGAAAAGATTGCTGGAAACAGACTGGTAGCACTGAACATTACACCACTCGTCTATATCCCAAAAGAGAACAGGGTATTCCTTGTCAAAGAGGTCACCTTTGAACTTATACTAAATGAAAGTTATGAACCTATCATTCAACCACTGAAAAGAACCGTTTTTAGTCAGCATTTTGTAAATGAGACAATCGAAAGTAGAATTTTTAATAACGAAGAATTTGCTAATCGTATTTATAAAACTGAAATAGAGAGTTTCAATAACCATAACCCTTCTGAAAAACTCACAAAACCCTCTTTTGAGGATTTACCCAAGGATTTTATTATTATAACCGATGATAATCTTTCTCAGGCTTTTGAACACCTTGCAGAAATCAAGAGAAGAAGGGGAATTATTACAACAATTGTCACAACAGATTGGATAAAAGACAATTATCAAGGAAGGGACCTTCCTGAAAGGATACGAAACTTCATTAAAGATGCATATATATATTGGGGCATTTCCTGGGTTCTTCTTGGTGGTGAAATAACTATTGTGCCAACCAGATTTGCAAATTTTAAAAGTTGGGAATACTATGGTAAAGTTCCCACAGACCTTTACTATTCAGATCTGGATGGCGACTGGGATGCAGACGGCGACGGATTTTTTGCTGAATATGAAAATGGAAGCAACATAGATAGTGTAGATGGAAACCCTGATATACTTGTTGGAAGGATTCCAGTAGAGACAATAGACGAGATAGATGAATATTTTCTGAAAGTTTATACATATGAATTAACACCTGATATATCATATATATCAAAGGTTCTTTTTCTTGGAGCATCAATTTTTTCAAACGGAACCGATGGCTGGGGAGCATTAAAAAGCGAGTATATCATAGAGAACTATATTCCTTCCAATATAGAACCTTACAGGTTATATGCACCTCAGATTGATTCTCTGCATAATCCACCAAGATGGATAGGTGACGAGGTATTAAACAGCATAAACACAATTTCTAATATTAATCAGGGATACAATATCATCAATCACATTGACCATGGAGCAATTGATGCAATAGGGACGGGTATTTATAACGGAGGAGGATGGTTTCGCAGGAATGATGCTGACGGCTTAACAAATTCAACAAAGCCCTCAATTCTCTGGACAATTTCCTGCAGTCCTAACGCTTATGATATGAACTCGGTGTCAGAACATTTTGTTAATTCTCGAGGTGGTCTCGCATTTATCGGAAACTCTAGGACGGGCTGGACAAGCCAGGCATTTCAGAATTATGCTTTTTTCGAGTCAATATATTCTGATTCAATAACGAATCTTGGTGCTGCTTTTGCCACAACATTATACAATTCCCTTTACTACCGGATTTCAATGAATCTTCTTGGTGACCCCTCTATCTTCATCTGGACTGCTCTTCCTTGTGAAATAGATGTTGACTATAAAAAGACACTTTTTATTCCAGTTGATTCTATTCTATTTTCAGTTTCAAGCAATGGGGAACCTTTAAAAAAAGCAAGGGTTGTTCTTACAAAAGAAGATGAAGGGATTAAAAGGATTGCAATTACTGATGATGAAGGGAATGCAAGTATTTACTTAAAATGCAAGAGTCCGGGTAAAATAAATATCTCTGTCTCAAGTATTAATTCTTTTCCATATTTTGACTCTGTGACCGTTTACCCATCACAAAAACCTTACCTTTCACTCGTCCAGGAGGAACACACCCTAAGGCCCGGGTCAAAAAGTAAGATGAGCATACTCGTGAAGAATACGGGTGAGAAAACTGCAGCGAGAGTGCAGGCAATAGTCAGTTCCTCTGACCCGTATGTTACAATACGTGATTCTCTTCTTAAACTTGGAGACATTCAACCTCTTGCTACAGTTTCAAGTAACTTTTTTACTATAAAAATAAGCGAAAATTGTCCTCCAAAAAGAAAAATTGAAATCAGCTGTGAAATCTTTGACAGAAACAATAACAACTGGATTGATACACTTTTACTCCTTACAGGAGATGATTCGCTTTCATACAGAGGTCACAGCCCATTGGTCATAAATTCTGTATCTCCATTCGATAGTACCTTCAAAACTATCTATATCCCATCAGTTAAAATAAAAAACAGCGGTGATTTTTCTGGCAAGGGTATCGATATCTATCTACGAACAAACGACAGCCTTGTCACTCTAACCGACTCTGTTGTCCATATCGATTCTATACCACCGCACACTGAGATTGAAAGTGACAATGGATTTTCATTCACTTCTTATTGTGGGCTTGGTGCCAGATTTACAATAGAGATAACGGATAATCTGGGGAATTGTTTCACCAAAAGTGTGGAATTTGATTCGCCTACAAAGGTCGATTCTGTAGATAGTGAATCAAAACAAAAGAGTATCAAAATTGTATGGAAAAAATCTGACGATAATGACATACTGGGATATTACATCTATAGAGAAGAACACAACAACTGGATAAGAATTACAGAAGAACCTATTACTTTCTTAAGTTATGAAGATTTTAATATTATTCAGGGTGAATTTTACACCTATAGTGTTGCTGCTGTTGATTCTTCCTTTAATGAGAGTTCCTTTTCAGAACCAACAACGACATCTTCAAATCCTCCTCTACTTCCTGGTTGGCCCTGTTACATAGGTCCTGGTGGATACAGTGTCTATTCAGGAAAAAGATTTTATGACATGTCTTCACCCGCTTATGGAGATTTAAACGGAGATGGTACATATGAAATGGTCGTCGGTTCCAATGACGGTAACATATATGCCTTTAATTACGACGGAAATCCTTTAGATGGTTGGCCAAAAGATATAGGTTTCAGGATTGAAAACTCGCCTGCTCTTGCTGATTTAGATAATGATGGAAAGGATGAAATCATTATTGGGGGTGGGGCTTTCTTTGATTCAGTAACTATTTACATCTTTAGAGGAGATGGTTCTACATTCCTCCCGGGAAAATGGCCTAAAACAGGCCTTGGTGAAGCATTCTCTTCTCCTGTTGTAGTTGACATTGATAGCGATGGCGACTTTGAGATTGGTATAGGGACACTCTACCATGTATACTTCTGGAACACAGATGGTACCATAGTTAATGGTTGGCCAGTTAATGTGATAAAGCCGGTGAGCATAGCAACTGCAGATATTGATGGTGACACAGAAATGGATGTTGTTGTAGCAACTTCAAATGGTCAAATCTATGTATTTAGCGAACATGGCAATCTAAAACCCGGCTGGCCGCAAGCACCAGGTGGAGCCATTTATTTCGGTTTAGCTCTTGCCGACTTAGACGAAGATGGTGAGGTAGAAATAATTGTTGGAACCAGCGCTAAAAAATTATTTGTTTATCTTCCTGATGGGACATTGAAACAGGGATGGCCTATTGCTGTTGGAAATAGGATTGGTGGCATACCTGCCATTGGTGATGTAGATGGTGAAACAGGCTTAGAGATCGCTGTGTCAACCATCACAAACCAGATTTATGTTTTCAAACATACGGGTGAGTTAATTTTCTCAAAAAATGAAGACCATCAAATAAGCAATTATTTCATATCACCCCTCCTTGTGGATATAAATAATGATGAGAAAAAGGACCTAATCGTCAGCACTATGGAAGGTAACCTCTATGCTTATGATTCTAATGGTAGCTATGTTTCAGGATTCCCCATCTTTTACGGAAACGGGTCATATTCTTCACCTGCTGTCGGAGATATAGATAGAAATGGCAGTTTAAATCTTATACTGAAAGGCAGTGATAAAAAGCTCTATGTATGGGATATAAAAAATAGCCGTGTTCCCACCCAGGAAAGATGGTATAGACTCAGGGCAAACAACAGGAATACCTGTTTCTATAATGAAGAGATTCGCAATTTAACGGCAAAACAGGAGAATGTTATAGGGAAGACAAAAAGGCTGTTTTTCAGTCATCCTTTTCCAAATCCTTTCACCTCTTCCACCACAATCCGCCTTATCCTCCCCAGTGCACAAGAGCACAAGAGCACAGGAGCACAAGCAAAGAACATAGAGTTAAAAATCTATGATATTAGTGGGAGATTGGTTAAAGCCTTTTCACTCCCTACTCCTTACTCCTTACTCCCTACTGAAGTAATGTGGGATGGAAAAACAACTAAAGGAAGAATAGTTTCATCAGGTGTCTATTTTGTGAAACTGTCTGTAACATCAGGAAAAGATAAACATACTTTCATAAAAAAGATAATAAAAATCTCAAGCAAAAGAATGTTTTAAAAGAGAAAACGATAAAAAAAGTTAAAAATATGAGACTAAAAGTGAAGTTAGGGTTTTTAACAATTATTCTTCTGCTATGGACTATTTGTGTTGTCACTTTATTGAACACTATAAGTGTGCGAGAAGTCTTTATTGATTTAGAAGGAAACGTTATCCCTGAAACAATTGCAATAAGCGAGATACAACACACAGCCTGTGAGATAAGAATGTGGACATTAACCTACATCATAAGAGGTAATGTCGTAAGAGACGGCAAAACGATAAAAGAGTGGTTACAGGAACAATGGGCATACCTCGAAAAAGATGTAAGAAAACATTTTGAATGTGACTGCCATTTTGGTTCGGAGGAGAAGCGGGTTGATGAAAAAGTAGTAGATTTATCCCAGGAACTCATATCTATAAGTGCTGAAATTATTGACCTGAAGGACAAAGGTTCTGAAAATTACGAATTGTTTGAGATAGTTAGAAAAAGGTTTGGTTCTCATATATTTTACCCTCTAAGAAGGCTGCTTGACGAGCATACAGCAGCACACCTTGAAAAACTATCTGTGGCTGGAATAAACATTCACAGCAGATGCAATACCAACATTAGATATATCATAATAATGGGCATTCTATCTACACTCTTAGCCTTACTTATGGGATTAATAGTGGACAGATTCTTTGTGAAATACCTCACCTTGCACAGGGAAACAGAGGAAGAGATCAGAAAACTGAAAGTGTTCAACGAAGATATCATCCAGAATATGTTAGAAGGCGTCTTCGTAGAGGACATTAATGGTAACTTTACTTTCGTCAACCCAGCCGCTGCTGCTCTGTTAGGCTACTCATCCGAAGAACTGGTGGGACAACATTGGACGCTTACCGTCCCATCAGATCAACAACCCATCGTTCAGTCAGCCAACGAACTGCGCAGACAGGGTATATCAAGCAGATATGAGCTGCAACTCCTCCGTAAGGACGGCTCAAGGGTTCCTATCCTGGTTAGTGCTACACCAAGGTTCGAAGATGGCTGTTTTGCCGGTGTTCTGTCGGTCTCCACAGATATTAGCGAAAGAAAACAGGTAGAGAAAGAGTTGAAACACTATGCTGACGAGTTAATGCAGAGCAACAAGGAAATAAAACAGTTTGCTTACATAGTGTCTCATGACCTACGGACTCCACTGGTCAATCTTAAAGGTTTTTCCGGTGAACTTCGTTCCTCGTTAGAGGAGATCGATTCTGCGATCAAAGAAGCTCTGCCCCACATGGACGAGAAAAAACAACAGGTCGTGACCACAGCTTTGCGACAAGATGTGCCAGAAGCTCTTGACTTCATTGAATCATCCGTCACCCGTATGGATAACTTTATAAACGCCATCTTAAAGTTATCTCGCTTTGGACATCGGCAGCTCACATTCGAGACAGTTGAAATGGACACTTTAGTGCAAACTGTTCTGAAATCCCTGGCTCACCAGATAGAGGAATATAAGATAAAGGTAACGGTAAGTGCATTACCAGAAATAGTTGCCGACCGAATATCAATGGAACAAATTATGGGCAATCTTTTGGATAATGCTGTACTCTATCTCGATCCAAACCGACCCGGTAAGATTGAGGTCAGCGCTGTATGTACCAATAACGAAACAATTTTCAAAATCAGTGATAATGGTCACGGGATTAGAAAAGCTGATATGAACAAGGTATTTGCACCGTTTCGCCGTGCCGGTCAGGAAGACGTTATCGGCGAGGGTATGGGATTGGCTTACGTAAAAACACTTGTCCACCGTCATGAAGGACGAATCTGGTGTGAATCTGAATATGGGGTAGGAACAACATTTACCTTTACTATTTCAAATCTACTAAAGAAAGGAGGTAGTTTATGTCCAAGGCATATGAAGTGACCATTCTCCTTGTGGAAGATGATCCAGGACATGCCCGTCTGATCGTAAAGAACCTGCGTCGTTCAAACATTATGAACGACATCGTTAAAGTCAGCGATGGTCAGCAAGCGCTCGATTACTTATTCAGCAAAGGAAAATATGCGGGAGACAATCCACCCAATCCTTTGTTGGTGCTTCTCGACCTGAATCTGCCAGTACTTGACGGGTATCAGGTGCTTCAGAGTATGAAATCAGATGAGAGAACAAGTTCCATTCCGGTAATAATCTTGACAACGACGGACGATACCCGTGAGGTCTCCAGATGTTACGAACTGGGGTGCAACATCTATATAACCAAGCCTGTGGACTATAAACAGTTCTCAGAGGCTATCCGCAAACTCGGGTTATTCCTGTCGATTGTCATGATACCAGAAGGAAGAAGGAGATATGTCCAAGTCTGAATCTATCCGTATCCTTTATATGGAAGATGACCCTGGACTTGCGCTTCTCGTTCAAAAAAAGTTGGAACGGGCTGGTTATACTGTTGACCATGCACTGAACGGGGAAAAGGGTCTTGCAATGTACAGGAAAGGTTGCTATGATGTAGTGGCTGTGGATCAAAACATGCCTGTTTATGATGGGCTGGAAGTAATTCGGAATATTACTTCACAGGAACCCTTACTGCCTACGATTATGATCACGGGTAAAGGTGATGAAAAGATTGCCGTAGAGGCTATGAAACTGGGCGCTTGCGACTACGTTGTCAAGGATGTTGAAGGTGGGTATCTCGAACTGTTACCCTCAGTAATCAAGCAAGCAATCCAAAAACAAAGACTCGTTAAGGAGAAACAGCAGGCGTTGGATGCGTTACGGGAGAGTGAAGAAAAGTACAGAGTCCTTGTTGAAAATGCAAATGACTTCATTTATATGATTGATATAAATAATAAAGTATTATCTCTGAACAAATTCAGCGCAAAACTTTTTGGTAAAGGACCGAAAGAGATAATCGGAAAATCAATCTTGAATATTTTTCCAAAAAAAATTGCGAACGAGTTTGCAAAGAATCTTAGAAAAGTATTTAAAACAAAAAAGGTGCTTATATCTGAAACAAAAATAATTGTTGGAGAAAAGGAAATGTGGATAAGTAATAGCCTCAGCCCTGTAAAAAATTATGAAGGTAAGGTAATAGCAGTAATGGGCGTGAGTAGAGATATCACAGAGCAAAAGCAGATAGAGGATGAGAAAGAAAAGATACAGTCTCTGCTTTTTCAGTCGCAAAAAATGGAATCAATAGGAAGATTGGCTGGAGGGGTGGCACACGAGTTTAATAACTTGCTGACGGGCATCCTGGGTTACAGTGACTTACTGCTGATTCGTATCGGAGAAAAATCCTCACTGCGCAAGGACATTGAAGCAATCAAGAAAGCTGCCAAAATGGCTGCATCGCTGGCTCACCATCTCCTTATCTTCAGCCGCAAGCAGAAGGTTAAATTAGAAGTATTAGACCTCAACGCCGTGGTCGTCAACTTTAAAAACCTGATTCAACGCCTTATCGACAAAAATATCAACCTGGTTCTCCTTCTTGATCCAACGCTGGAAAATATAAAATCCGACACCAGCCTTATCGAACAGATCATCGGTAATCTGGTAATCAATGCCCGTGACGCTATACCCAGTGGTGGAAAGCTTACTATCAAGACAGAAAATATAATTTTTTCTCCAGATGACTGTAAGGATAATCCTGATACAAAACCCGGTAAATATGTTTGTCTAACGGTTTCCGACACAGGGGTTGGAATGGATAAAGAAATTATTCACAGAATGTTCGAACCTTTCTTCAGCACAAAAGAAGTTGGAATGGGTACAGGACTTGGTTTATCTGTTGTCTATGGCATCGTGAAACAGCACAATGGGTGGATAAATGTAAAAAGTGAACCTAACCAGGGCTCAACATTTGATATATATTTTCCAGTTTTCTCTACAAAACTGCGAAATAAAAAGAAAGAGGAAGTTTCACTACAGAATCTTTATGGTAATGGCCAGACTATTTTGGTAGTAGAGGACGAAGAAATAGTCCGTAAATTAGCCACAAGGATCTTACGTGAAAAAGGCTATGTTGTATTTGAGGCAGAGAACGTAAAAGAAGCACTTGATATTTTCAAGAGAGAAAATGGTAAATTTAACCTGGTCTTCAGTGATGTGGTTCTTCCAGGTAAAAATGGTCTTCAACTGGTTGATCAGCTCTTGACTCACAAGCCCAACCTCAAAGTCTTATTTAGCAGTGGATATGCAGATGATAAATCCAAAAGAACTATCCTACTCGAAAGAGGCTTTCAGTTTTTGCAGAAGCCTTACACCCCCTCCGATCTGCTTCTAATTGTT
>SOKM01000202.1 GCA_004375785.1 Candidatus Cloacimonadota bacterium
TTGTAAGATTGCAAAGATGAGAAGGGAGAATAGAATATATGGTTTCTGAAGAGATTTACAGGGAATTGAGCGTTAAGAATGAAAAGAAGATAGTGCTTCTGGTAATGGATGGTGTTGGTGACCTTCCTGTTAATGGAAAAACACCTCTTGAAGTGGCAAAAACACCAAATCTTGATGCCCTCGCAAAGAAATCAATTACAGGATTAACTTACTCGGTTTCTATGGGGATATCTCCTGGAAGTGGACCCGCACATATACCACTCTTTGGTTATGACCCTTTTAAGTATGACATCGGAAGGGGTGTGCTTGAGGCTCTTGGTATCGATTTTGAACTGGGTAAAAAGGATATTGCTGCAAGGGCAAATTTCGCAACAATTGATAAAAAAGGTATTATTACTGATAGAAGGGCAGGGCGAATCCATACAGAAAAAAATAAAAAGATATGCGCATTTCTCTCATCAAAAATTAAAACAATTGAGGGTGTGAAGGTTATCATAAGAAGTGGAAAGGAACATAGGTTTGTGGTTATATTCAGGGGCGATAGTCTCTTTGATTGTGTAACCGACACTGACCCACAACAAATTGGGCTTAGACCAAAAGTATCCTCTTCTCTTGATAGTAATGGACAAAAAACAGCAAGAATTGTTAACAGGTTTGTTGAGATGGCTTTACCCCTCCTAAAGGATTATATGCCGTCCAATTTTGTGCTTCTGCGAGGTATTTCAAGGTATCCGGACATTCCTTCAATGGAGAAACTGTTCAAATTAGTCCCCGCTGCGATTGCAACATACCCAATGTATAAAGGTCTTGCAAAACTTGTTGGAATGCAAATACTCAAAACAGGGAGTGATATTACTTCAGAATTTAAAACACTGAAAGAGAACTGGTCTAAGTTTGATTTCTTTTTTATCCATATCAAAAAGACAGATAGTTACGGAGAGGATGGCAGTTTTGATAAAAAAGTTTCTGTGATAGAGGAGGTTGATAAGCATATACCGCAAATTCTCGACCTGAAACCAGACTGTTTTGTTATCACAGGAGACCACTCCACTCCTTGCAAAATGAAATCACACAGCTGGCATCCCAATCCTTTCCTCCTCCATTCACCTTTTGTAAGAAAAGACCTTGCAATCTCATTCACTGAATTAGAATGTGCAAAAGGGGTATTAGGTAGATTTGGAGCGGTTAACGCAATTTCTTTAATGCTTGCTCATACACTTAAACTGAAGAAGTATGGAGCGTAGGTCAAGTGTTGAGTGAAAGTGACAAGGATAAAGGATAAAGGTTAAAGGATAAAGTGAAAAGTTGAAAGACAAACCAAATAAACCAAACAAACGAGATAAACGAACTTAACGATCATAACGAGAATTATCTGTGGAAATCTGTGTGCAAATATTTTTTAATAGATGGAGGGAAATTTGAAGAAGGTTTTAATTTCAGTTTATGATAAAGATGGTATTGATAAATTTGCCCGAAAACTTGTTGAAAATGATTATGAAGTAGTTTCTTCGGGTGGAACAGCTAAGCTTTTGAAAGAGAAGGGTTTGGATATCAAAGCAGTAAGTGAAATTACAGGGGTAGAAGAGATGCTTGGTGGACGTGTAAAAACGCTTCATCCAAAGATATTCGGTGGCATCCTTGCCCGGAAGGAAGATAAAAAGGAACTTGAAAAACTAAAAATATCTTTCTTTGATATGGTAATATGTAATCTTTATCCTTTTGAAGATGTGATAGAGAATCCAGATGCAACAATGGCTGATGCAATTGAGAATATTGATATTGGCGGTGTTGCACTCCTTCGTGCAGCAGCAAAAAATTTTGAAAGAGTAATAATTGTATCTGATATTTCAGATTATGACTGGCTTATCGAAAGAATAGAAAAGGGAGGACTATCTTATAAAGAAAGACTCTCACTTGCAAAAAAGGCATTTCTTTATACCTCAAAATATGACAGTGCGATTACCAACTTCTTTTCGCAAAGATGTGATGAAGATGAAAAGTTTCCTCTAAATATTTTAATCTCTCTCAAAAAGGATTCAGATTTAAGATATGGTGAAAATCCACATCAGAGTGCGAGTCTCTATCTTGAGGTCTCCTCAAATAATAATATTCAATTTGAAAAACATCAGGGAAAGGAATTATCCTTTAATAATTTCATTGATATAGAGAGTGTTTTTAACATAGTTAACAGTTTCAAAAAGCCTGTATCGGTTATTATAAAACATACTAATCCCTGCGGCATAGGAAAAGGAAAGGATACTGTAGAAGCTTACGAAAGAGCGCTGTCGACAGACCCTATGTCAGCTTTTGGTGGAATCGTTGGTTTCAATCGCACGGTCACGAAAGAGACTGCGGCTCTAATTATTAAGAGTTTTAAGGAGGTTATTGTTGCACCATCCTTTGATAAAAGTGCACTTGATATATTCAAGCAGAAGAAAAACCTCAGAGTTGTCAAGATTGAAAAGACAGGGAGCCTCAAACTCGATTATAGAAGAACTTTTGCAGGATGGCTTGTCCAGGAGAAAGATAAACACGAGGTTAATGAAAAAGAATGGGAGTTTGTTAGTAACATAAAACCGACAGAAGAAGAACTTAATGCCCTGCGCTTTGCCTGGAAGGTTGTTGGATTTGTAAAATCTAATGCTATTGTTATTACGGACGATGTGAAAACTCTTGGTATTGGTGCAGGACAGATGAGCCGGATTGACGCTGCAGAACTTGCAGTTAAAAAGGCTAAACAGGCAAATCTTGAAGTAAAAGGTGCCGTGCTTGCATCGGATGGTTTTTTCCCTTTCAGAGATTCTATAGATTTCGCAGCAAAGAAGCGTATTAAGGCAGTTATTGAACCGGGAGGTTCAAGAAGGGATAATGAGGTGATTGAGGCAGCCAATGAGAAGGATATTATTCTTGTCTTTTCTCATCGGCGTCATTTTAGACACTGAGGTTATGGTAAAAAATATGGGATAGAGGATAGAGGAATAGTCGCTTCGCAACGGTGTGGGTTCTTCGACAACCCTTCGCCACGCTCAGGGCATGTCTCAGAACGGAGATTGATTCATCTGCGATGAACGGTGATTGGCTGCTTCGCAGCGGTAGATAAACCGCAATAAACGCAGAAAACGCAAAAACCGTAGTAGGTAGCCGCAGGCTTTAGAGACTGTGCCAAAATGTAAATTTTTGCATGGTAGCCGCAACCTTTAGGTTGCGTAATTCATTGTATTATAAGAAGTTAAGTTCGCAGGCTAAAGCCTGCGCCTACCTAAAAGCGGTATTTTGGCACAGCCTCTTTAGCCTGCGAAAATTTGAGAAAAAGATATCACTAAAAACGGATATGTGTGGAGATTTTATGATAAAGAGAAAAGAGATTGAAGAGTTGGAAAAGGAAAATCTTGCACCCTATGCTGCAAAGAGTAAAGCGACAAGGGGTTTCAAGTACCCACAAAAAGAGGCAGAATTCAGAACCGTTTATCAAAGGGATAGAGACAGGATCGTGCATTCAGCAGCCTTCAGAAGACTTGAATATAAAACACAAGTGTTTGTGAATCATGAAGGTGATTACTATAGAACAAGATTAACGCATACAATCGAGGTTGTCCAGATAGCACGGTCTATAGCAAGACCATTAAGATTAAATGAAGACCTTACAGAGTCAATTGCACTCTCTCATGATATCGGACATACACCGTTTGGCCATTCGGGAGAGGAAATGCTTCACGAGTTGATGAAGGATTTTGGAGGATTTGAACACAATGTTCAGGGTTTGAGGGTTGTAGATGAACTTGAAAAAAGATATCCCGATTTTAATGGCTTAAACCTCTCATATGAAACAAGGGAAGGAATAATCAAACATAAGACTGAATACGATACTCCAATGGTCAATCATTCTCCTGAATTCCCTGATAAAGAATCCCCAACGCTCGAAACGCAAATAGTAAACATTGCTGATGAGATTGCATACAACAGTCATGACCTTGATGATGGTCTAAAATCGGGTCTAATATTGTCTGAACAGTTGAACGAAATTCCCATCTGGAAGGAAATATATGACCTTTTTGATAAAACATTAAAAACGGATGATAAAGAGATAGTAAAGAAAAGGACCATCCGATACCTTGTTGGTATTCAGATAAAGGATGTTGTGGAAAACAGTGCAAAAAGACTTAAAGAACTAAAGATTGCTTCGCTTGTTGATGTAAGAAAAACTGCTCCGATTATATCCTTCAGTAAAGAGATGACAGGAAAGCACCGTGTGCTTAAGGACTATCTCTATAATAACCTGTACAGTCATTACAGGGTGATCAAAATGGCGGATAAAGCAAAAAGATTTATAAATGACCTTTTTGAAGTATATATAGAAAACCCAGCCCAACTACCACCTGATTTTTTTGAGAGAATTGAGAAGGATGGTAAGGAAAGGGTTGTCTGCGACTACATTGCAGGGATGACAGATAGATATGCTCAGGATGAATATACACGATTATTTGTTCCTTATGCAAAGATGTAATGGAGAAGCAAAAAATCTAAAACGCCACAGAATGACACAGAAGTTCACTGAATATCAAGAATTCAAAATTTTCATCAAGGTTTTTTTCTGTGAATTTCTGTGGCTAATTTATAATGAGAGATGGAAGAATTTTACGAACTTGTTAAACGATTAAGGAAGGAATGTCCCTGGGAT
>SOKM01000171.1 GCA_004375785.1 Candidatus Cloacimonadota bacterium
GGCTACCATGCAAAAATTCACATTTTGGCACAGTCTCTTTAGGTTGCGTGTGGGAAAGGTTGTTGTAAATAAAAAGGGGGCAGTAGGTAAAATTATACCCTCCTGCCCTCTTTCACTTTGCAAACAAGTTGAAATTAATGTTTCATCTTTCCCTCATGATGCTCGTGATGCATTGAACCTTCTTTTTTGCATTCTTTTTTGCATTTATGTTCTTTTCTCATACGATGTTCTCTCTTGAACTCCTCAAGTTTCTCCATCTGTTCGGTCGTAAGTGTCTTCTTCATTGCAATTCTCTGTTTAATCTTAAGAACCCATGCTTCTGTTTTCTTCTTCATAATTTCTTTGATAAGATTAATCGCCTTTCCTTCATCGGGTTTGTCCGCATCAAGCACCTCTCTCAGGTCAATCTCCTTTAATTCCATATCAGCGCGTATCTTTATCATCTTCTTTTCCGTTGCAATCGAAAGGTCTTTCATCTTATCAATCTGTTCCTCAGAGAGCCCTATTTCTTTGGCAAGTTTCTTATTCTTCCACAGTCCGTGAAATTCACCAAATGAAGATGATACCAAAAGGACTAAGAAGATTAAAGAAATTGTTACTATCAATATTTTTTTCATTTTTTTTTCACCTCCTTCCAGTTATCGTTTATTTATATATTTAGAGTGTAAAAGGGCTAAAAGGTTTAAAAAAATAATGTAAGTCTGACACTAATTTTGTTAATAAATTTCTTGCATTTTTTTTTAATTGTGGTAGAATGAATATGATGAAAGATATTATTTACTGTATTGCAGATGCTCATCTTGGAATAGGAGATGAGGAAGAAGAAAGAAGGAAAGAAAAAAAACTAATAGCATTTTTTGATAAGGTAAAAAAAGAAAAAGCAGACCTTATTATTGTCGGAGATTTATTTGACTTTTATTTTGAATATAAGAGTGTCATTCCCAGAAAATATTTTGATATCTTAGCCAAACTGAAAGAGATTATAAAAACTGGAGTGGGGGTATGGTTTGTTGCCGGGAACCATGATTTCTGGGTTGGTCCCTTTTTTGAAAAGGATATCGGTGTAAAAATATTCAAAAAATCTATGAAGTTCAAATTCTTCAATAAGAAAATCTTTATTGCACATGGTGACGGACTTGGAAGATTCGACCTCGGTCATCTACTTCTTCTTCTCCTTTTAAGACAGCCAAGCAATATTTTTCTTTTTTCCCTCCTGCATCCTAATATTGCGTATACTCTCGGAAGATGGGTTTCAAAACTGAGCAGGCGAAAATCATCGAACAAACATTTTACATTAGAGGGACATCCATTGAAGAGATTTGCAGAAAATATGTGGGAAAAGGATTATAATATAGTAATATTAGGACACATTCACTATCCTTATTTGGAAAAAAAGGAAGACAAGGTTTTTGCTATCATCGGTGACTGGATAGAGAAATTTTCTTATATCAGAATATCAAAAAACGGCATTTCCCTCCATTATTTTAACAAATAGACTATTCTATTTTCCTTTGGGGATTTCAGCACCTATCGGGGCACGAAGGTATCGTTTAACTGAGATATGACTACCAATATACCCCAGTATTGTTCCAAAAATTATGACACTTATAAATAGTTCTCTTGTAAGCAGTATAAAATCACCCAATCTTGCAGCAAAAAAAATATAGATTCCGAAGAGAAGACCTGAAGCAACTGCACCTGCTAAGAAACCCTCAATTATTCCCTCAACAAGAAAGGGGCCAATAATAAATTTATTGTTAGCACCAACAAGTTCCATTATCTCAATCTGATCTCTTCTTGCAAAAACAGTTAATTTTATTGTATTTGCCACTACAAAAATAGAAGAAAGACTTATTATTATTCCAAGAATGAGATCAACGCCTACCAGAATTTTGATAACCCTGTCAAGAATTTTTACCCATTCTTCGCCATACTTGATCTCTTCAATTCCTATCATTGCATCCACTTTATTTGAAAGATTTTCAAGATTGTCCGGATCTTTGAAACTCTCATACAATTTAATGTCAAATGAGGCAGGTAATGGATTTGTTTCAAGCGCTTCCAGCAGCTCTGAGTCTTCACCAAGTTCTTCTCTAAATTTTTCGAGTGCTTCTTGTTTGGATACAAAGATAACCTCTTTTACACCCATTAAGGAAGATATATCTCTTTTTAAGACTTCTATTTCATCCTGGGATAAATCATCCTGCAAGAAAGCAGTGATTTGAACCTTTTCTTCAGCTTTATGTATTAAAAGAAAAAGGTTTACGGTTGAAATAAGAAACAGACCAAATATGAAAAGTGAGAAGAACATAACACCGAAGGTAACAACTGCCATCAGTTTATTTTTTGATAATCCTCTGAATGCTTCTTTAAGAATGAACATTATTCAATGAATTATAATTTATCAAGAAATATCTCTTCTTTCAGGTAATCGCTCGTATCCTCGATGACCTCTCCCATTTTCAGTGCTATCTTTCTGTATGGACTTCTCTTGACGAGGGCTAATTCATGGGTAGCCATTATTACAGCGGTGCCTGAAGCATTTATGTCCTTTAGCAATGCAAGTATTTCCTTCGTGCTTTCCGGGTCAACATTTCCAGTTGGCTCATCAGCCAGAAGGATAAAAGGTTCCCTGACAAGTGCCCGTGCAATTGATACCCTTTGCTGTTCACCACCGGATAAATGATATGGTAACGAATCCCTTTTATGGCTCAGGTGTACATCAGCAAGTGTCTTTAATACCCTTTCCTTTATTTGTTTTTTAGGGGCTCCTGTTACCTGAAGGGCAAAGGCGACATTATCAAAAGCATCCCTGTCTTGAAGAAGCTTAAAATCCTGAAAGATAACACCTATCTTTCTCCTCAGTAGTGGAATCTCCTTCCTTTTAATGGAAGAGGAATGAAAACCAGCAACTATCACCTCTCCTTTTGTAGGAAAAAGGTCCATATACATAAGTCGCAAAAGTGTAGTCTTTCCACATCCGGAAGGACCTGTTACAAAGATGAATTCGCCTTTTTCGATTTTTAGATTTATATCTTTCAGTCCATACCACTCTTTGCGAAAAATTACATCTGTATCGTATATCTGTATCATTACGCTTCACACTACACTAATTTTTTTCTTTTGTCAAGAAAATTTTGCCACAAAGCCACAAAGACACAAAGATTTATTTTAATATTTGGTAGCCGCAGGCTTTAGCCTGCGAAAGGGTGTCATTGCGAGTTTGTCTCCTCGCTTTGCTTATCCGAAGCAATCTCATACTCGCTTTCAGTCAATATGAGATTGCCACGTCGCTTCGCTCCTCGCAATGACAGTGTGAAGGTGAAATATGAAATTAATCTGCGTTTACCTACGGTTAGAATAATTTCATGTATTATTTTCGCTTCAGAACTATGATTTCGTTCGTTACTTCAGCCATAACCTGCAAGCAGGTTTTGTAGTCTTCATATTTTGATGGGTCTAAAAGGAGTGCTTTTCGTTTGAAATAGTCTCGATAAACAACCTTATTATCCTTATAGGAGAATTCCGAAGAAAAGGTAATGAAATCTTTTTTGAAATTTCGAGCTCTTCCTATATGATATACGGAGAACCCGTCAGGAAAAACAAATTCTATCCTGTGCTCTGTAATATTATATGTATTAAAAAAAAGAGGAAGTTTCCTTTCACTGGCACCTACAGAAGCGGCAGAATAATCGATTTCAGGTAGAGTAACAAACAGAAAGTCACCCGCGAGAAAAGCAAAGTTTTTTATTCTGTAACGAACAGAAAGTGTAACTTCCCTGGTTAGGTCAGTAAGAGGGGATAAAACATAGTCAATAAGTTTTGCCCCGGGGTAGATTAAAGAGACGTCCTCCTCAAGCCTTTTCCTTATCTCTTCCTCTTTCATCTCTTTCAGTCGCCTGAAATTGATACCATATTTACCACCGAGCTCTTCACTTTTTTTGATTTCACAGGAGCCATCCGCTTTGATATTAACGCTCATCTCTACAGTTTTTTTTTCATTATCCTGCAAAGGGATTCTAACAAACTCTCCTTCTGTTCCAAGAACCAATCCTTTCTCTCCCTGAATTTCTTCACTGATATATCCTTTTGTGTATGTATCTTCTCTTGGATCAAGAAAGATACTATCACCATCGATAATTACAAGAAGAAGTGCATAGGTGAACTGTTGTGGTGAAGGAACCTCTTTCACAAATCTTCCTACTTCCTTAGACCTGGTGAGAACAATATAATTTTGGATGCCACTTTTCTTCAGTAGTCCATATAGAAAATAAGTCTTATCAAGACTGTTTGCATATTTGGTTTTATATACAGTCTTGAGAGTCTTTGGAACGGGTATGGTTGCAGAGAGAGGCACTGGTGCAAACCGTATTTCCTTACATACAAGGTTATAAAGGGAATCAAGTATGATGGAGGTTTCTTGACTTTTAATGTTTTCAAGTCTCTGAAGAATCTTTTCTGTATAAATTAAACTGTCTTTTATCGAAGAAGATAGAAGCAAATCAACATCCTGCCAGGACATCGAATCTGCAAAAGTCAATCTCGGAAAGATATCCTTAAAAGGTGGAGCAAGGTTTTCTTTTTTTCTGCCTTTTTCATTTTTCAGAACCCATACATATTTGATGCACTTTTTCGTTCTTTTTATCTCTGGTTCGGGCAAACCTTCTGTCTTGTACAAAATTTTCTTATCAATGGGAAAATTGAGAATAACAGAATCTACCTTTGTTGGTTGCCATCCTGCAAAATTCAGACTTGCAAAAAATGGTCTTTTAGGTTCACTCTTTTTTACAATACTGTAGGAATAATCAAGAAAAGAACCTATTCGGGATTCCGGAATTGCAAACTTCTTCTGCCTCAGTTCATTGTAAAGTAAAAAATTGCGAAAGTAAGGAGCATCCTCAATTGCATTTTCTCGAATGGATACAATATCGCCTTTCTCTGTTATACCCCTTGCAAAGAGTAGTCTTGCAGTCTCAGTGCTTGACAGATATGTGAATCTCTGATTTGCAATAGATTTTCCTCTCTCTTTCAGAACCCTGTTTATTACCCTTGTCTCCTCAGTAATCCTTCCATCTTCTGATAGTGAGAATTCCCTTTTTCTTAAAAGGACTACATATCCGCCCTCCTGATACCATTCTTCCTCTTTTTGGTTTAATGTTTTTTTCAGTAAAGGGTCATCAATGTCATCTTTTATAACCCAGGAGTCACCCTTTCTCTTTCGCGTGCGGTCTATACTGCTGATAAGAGAGGAATGAAATCTGAGGATTGAATCCTGGGTCCGGAAGAAAAGGGTGTCTCCTCTCCATTCTATAAGCTCCCCCGCATATTCCTCACCGCTCTTGAGATAGATATTGTCCCTTTTACCCATTCTAACACTTTTTGAAAGAGAGCAGGAGAGGAAAATGGTTAAAATGAGAAATAACCACAGAAGCTCTGATTTACCACTTTTTTTCCACCATTTAGGCATTCGTATTTTAACCTTTATCATTCTTAATGTTATTAGTTATTCGTCATTGCGAGCCATGTACCATACGGTTCATGGCGAGTATGGTCTGTTGTTTGTAATTTCTTGAAAAACGATTTTCTTCTTTGCAAAGAGTGATATTTTTGTAAGGAACTCCTTATAATTTTTATATTCTGAAGCAGGAACTACCCTCTTATATCTTTTGAAATCATCCCGGAAATTCAATATGTTTCCTTCGTTTGTGTATAGTGCAGTATAGCTAACTCTGAGTTCTTTATCACCTGTCCAGTTTGATAAATCAATCTTCTCAGGCAGGTAAGCAATCGTGAGGTTTTCTGGAAATGTGATTGTGTAAGAGTTTATAATCCCCTCAGAGGTAGCATAATTTAAGGGATACTTTCTTTCACTGAGACATACTTCTTTAAATGTGTATCTGTCGATAAGTTCCGGTAGTTCAAATAACAGTGGGTCCCCTGTCTTCTTAATATAATCCTTTAATTTATACTTCAAAACCATCCCAAAAGGTTTAGAAAGAGCGTTGACATTCTCAAGGGAAAAATCAACAAGTTCAGAATATGGTGATACATCGTGTATCATTTCTTCAAAGGCTTCC
Organism: Candidatus Cloacimonadota bacterium; assembly: GCA_004375785.1. Taxonomy (GTDB): domain Bacteria; phylum Hydrothermota; class E44-bin80; order E44-bin80; family E44-bin80; genus E44-bin80. Next base: position 6,078 of record SOKM01000171.1, read on the forward strand.
TTTATCTCATCATCTTTTTTGCGTTCCCAGTACCACCTTAACCAGTCTTCCCAGTCACCGGTATAATGTGCTTTGAATGTTACAATACAATCAAGGGATGAAATCTTAATTTCATATTCATACCTTCTTTCATTTTCTGAGGGGGGTGGAATTGGAGTTTTTTCTATTGTTCTTTTAATTGCATTAACTGCATAAACATCATGGTCAGCTGACCAGTAAGAAGGATAGCGGGAAGTCGTGCCTGTTGCATCAAGGTATATACTCTTTGAATCTACCTCTACCTCGTTGATACAATGGTTTCCATAATAACAAGGAACCTCTGTGATGAGTGTAGGAACGTCGTCGTTTGTGCCTATATAGACAGGATATGCCTTTATGGCAACGGCTCGTAGTAAAGTAGCAAGAAGTATTGCTTTATCAGTACAGTCGCCGTATCCTTTTTCGAGTGTCTCCTCCGCAGGATGACCAGAAACACCGGATGCTGCTCCTCCTTTTATACAGATGTATCTCACATTTCTCTGAACAAAATGGTAGAGTTTAGCAACCTTTTCTTCCTCTGTCGTCGCACCTTCCGTTATCTTTTCGGCAAGTTCTTTAATCTCTTCTGTTACCCTCATTCTTGTCAATTGAAAATCACTGTACCAGTCAAAGATAACATCCCAGGATTTAACGTTAGAAACCTCTATTCTTGGAACAACCTCACCAAGTGGCGGCATTTCAGGTTCTCTGATTATCGGTTCTATATTCTCCATTTCCCAACCGTAATACTTGTATCCGTCTTTTTCAGAGAAAACGCTAAGGAAATTTGCTTCGTTTATGTTTCTTTTACCTACTGTGAGGGAAAGGGATTCTGGAATTGCTACCATTAATCTGGAAAGGTCTACAGGTTCTGTCGTCTGAAAATAGTGGTCAATATTTAAGATTTTTTTATTCCATGGATTAAATACCTCTTCAGTGTATTCATACTCAATAATATCCCCAATAGAAACATTGGGAAGTTCAAACTGAACAGATTTGCCCTTCTCAAAGAAGACCATCCCTGATTTCGGTTTTACAATCTTTATATCCTCTTCCGGAAGATTATAGATAGTTCCATCAGGCTTTATTGTCCTTGCAAGCACAACCTTTATTCTGCTCCTCTCCTCCTCAAAATATAATTTTACATTTGCCCATCTCTTCTTTGAATTTTTGAGAATCATGGCAGCAAAATGGTACTCATATCTTCTTGTGCCATCAGGACGAAGGAGGATTTCGTCATCATCGATTAAGATGATTCCACCCGCATCGGGATATTTCCTTTCGAGCCTATTGGCCTCATTTATGATTTCCTTTACATCCTCTTGAATTGAACCATTCACCTCATCAGTTTTTTCCTTCATAAAAAGGATATTCATAACATCTTTCATTGAAATGACGGTATCTTCAAGAAAGACCTGAGCTTTCTTTATCTCGATAGAACCGCTCTTCTTTGAAGTTCCATCAAACAGTTCTACCTTCCAGAGCTCTCTCTCTGTTCCAGATACAAAAGATGAGAGAAACAGAACAAACAATATCATTTTCATAGCAAGAGGAATTATAGTCAATTTTTCAAAAAAAGTCAAGGAATTTTGCCACAAAGGCACAAAGACACAAAGATTTCAGTGCCCCTTCAAAAAAAAATTAACAGGGTAAACCCTGCACCGTATGGTTCAGGGTAAACTCCGTTGCAGAGCAACTCATACCACTCGCAAGAACCACACCGTTCCAAAGGAACTCCTACCGATGCGAAGCAACTTTACCTTCATCATACATCGTATATCGTACATCCCACTTCTCCCTACTCCTTAACATTCTTTCCTCCTTCATTCTCTTTACTACTTACTCCATACTCCCTTCTGTTTTCTTGACCAATAACTCGGGATTGTCAACCCAGATTGCAAGATAAGGGTATTTGCTGTTTTTCTCTTTAAGATAAATTAAGAAAGGCTCGTCGAAAATGAGATATTTTGCTTCACTTCCATTCTTCGTCATCACTATTTTCGCATCAGACTTAAGTAACGCGCCTTTTTGATCTAATTTGAAACGAATGTTTTGAATGGCTTTTATAATGAAATATTCCGTAAATCCTTTATTTACAAAAGGTTTGTTAGTTAATTCTCTGTATGAACGAATGACATCAAAATCGAATTTAGGAATCTTCAAGACATCGTCCTTTTCTAAAATTTCAGGTTTTGATTTTTCTATACGTGTCTGGATTGCTTCAATTGTCTTTACCAATGTTCTCTCTGGATTAAGCTTTGCCAGAATGATTTCATCATCAGGTGAATCAGATGTCAATCGAATGATAAAATCGAAATCATCCTTATAATCAAGGATACTAACCTGTTTCCCAATATCTTTATGAACCTTACTTGCATATTTTTTAATTCCAAAACCCTTTACCTCAGCTGTTTCACCATTTGAGCTAAAAAGAATTGGGTCTTTAAGGTCTTCGAACTCTTCCTTGAATCTCAGGTTTTTGTATAGAAATGCGTACGCAAAGATATCATCTGAAGACATATGCTCATTAACTAAAGGAGCTTCGTCTTTGAATCTTTCTTTTAATGCCTTATTTATCTTTTCAATTATACCATCCTTTTCAAAACCAACCATTGCTACATAGTTTTTTTCTGAAATATCTTCTTTAGTTGACAAACCTTTATTGAGCATTTTAACCATTGGTGGTTCATTCTGAAGTAAAATATCTTCCTTGATTATATCCTCTTTTAACTCATTCCACGCCAACTGGAACGTAGAACAATAGAGCAGGTTTTTACCCTCTTTAATATTTGCTTCCATATGAGGGGTTATGATTGTTCTTTTGTAACTTTCCTTTTCTACTTCACCCTCATTCTGATTGTCAACACATGCTAAAATTAAGGAAAATAAAGAAATAACAATAGTTATTTTTAAATATGTTTTGATTGTTTTACCTCCGTTTAATTTGCTTTTAACCAGAGCATGTTTGCAGGATTTTTTATAGCACAGGAATGTAAGTGTGTCAAGGATTTTATAAGGACAGCTAATAAGAGCCTGAAAAAGTAAAACAAGAAAATGGAAGTTATGTTTAGGTTGTCATCTATCTGTAAAAATCTGTCGCTAAAATTTTCCTGGAATTAGTGGAAACTAAAAACTTTGTGCCTTTGTGTCTTCGTGGCAAAAAAAAATTCTTGACTTTCTTGAAATAATCTATTATATTTAATCAGGAATGAATAAGAAAGGAAGAGGATAATAAATGCCTGTTTTTCCTCAGATGGAGAAACAGGTTTATTTATATATAGATGATAAAATGCGATTTTCTTGTAGTTGGTAGCGGGATAACCGGCTTAACTTTTGCACATAAAGCTGCTCGGGAAGGCACTGTTATTATCGTTACCAAAAAGGAAAAAAGCGACGCAAACACAAACTATGCCCAGGGTGGCATTGCAAGTGTTTTCTCTCCTGAAGATAGTTTCAAATTACACATCGAGGATACTATAAAGGCAGGCGATGGTCTCTCTCATAGAGATGCGGTTGAAATTATGGTCAAAGAGGGGCCAGAACTTGTTAAAGAATTGATGGATTTTGGTGTAGAATTCACAATAAAATCATCAGTGAAAGGAGAAAAAATTCTCGACCTTGGTATGGAAGGTGGACATTCAAAGAGAAGAATTGTCCATTCAAAAGACTTCACTGGTGAAACCATAGAGACTGCTCTTCTCAAGACAGTAAAATCGGATAAAAATGTCAGAGTGCTTGAAAACCATACAGCCATTGACCTCATTCCTGATAATATTGATAGGCCAGGAAGATGTGTTGGAACCTATATATTTGAAAATATTTCGGAAAAAATTATAAGAATATATTCAAGAGTTACACTGATTGCGACGGGAGGCGCAGGGCAACTATACTTGCATACAACAAATCCTTCTATTGCAACAGGTGATGGAATTGCGATGGCATACAGGATGGGTGCACCTATCGCGAATATGGAATTTATACAATTTCACCCCACATCCCTCTATGAAAAAGAAGAGACAGAGAGAGCTTTCCTCATTTCAGAAGCCGTCAGGGGAGAAGGAGCATTCCTCAAAACGCAGGACGGTAAGACCTTTATGAAAAATTATCATCCAATGAAATCGCTTGCTCCAAGGGATATTGTTGCTCGAGCAATAGATGCTGAATTAAAGAAAAGTGGAGATAAATATGTTTTACTTGATACTTCGCCAATCGGGACAAAGAACTTTAAGAAGCGTTTCCCTAATATTTATAATACTCTTGCTAAAAAGGGTATATTTCCAGTAAGTGATTCAATTCCTGTAGTCCCCTCTGCTCACTATCTCTGCGGCGGCATCGTTTCTGATACCAATGCGAGGACTTCTCTTAAAGGACTTTTTGCTGCAGGGGAGGCTGCATTTACAGGTATTCACGGTGCAAACAGACTTGCAAGCAATTCCCTCCTTGAAGCCCTTGTTTTTTCAGAAAGAGCATTTAAGAGTGCAAAAAGAGAATTTAAAGAGAATCATTTCATGTTAAAAAGACTCGCTATAATCGAGAAGAAAAGGGAAAATCGAGTAGAAAAAAATATTATTTTTCATAACAGAGAAGTAATAAAGAAGATAATGTGTGATTACGTAGGCATAGTAAGAAGGGAAAACAGATTATCAGCAGCATTGAAAAGGATAAAAACTATAAAAGAGGAGGTGAACAGAATTTTTGAATCTTCTCAAATTTTCCCGGAACTTATCGAGTTAAGAAATATTGTTCAGTTGGCGGAACTCATCACATTCTCATCATTTATGAGGAAGGAGTCAAGAGGGCTACATTATATAATTGATTATCCAGAAAAGGATGATAGGAGATGGAAGAAAGATACGATTTTAAGGAAGGAATATTAAACCAGGGAGGAAGAGATGGAGGTTTCAATAACTTCGAGGCATTTTAAGTTATCAGATAAATTAAAGACAATGATAGAAGAGGAATTTGAAAAATTTAGAAAATATACAGACAGAATAATTGGTGCAGAAGTAATCCTTGAGAAAAACAGCCATAGAAAATCAGTCGAAATTAAAATAAGAGTGGATAAGTCTCTAATAACTGCGAAAGTAGAGGATTACGATTTAATGATAGCAATAGAGAGAGGAATTACAAAGATGGAAAATAGAATAAAAAAACATATAGGGAAATATCACAGGAGAAGAAAAGGATGAGAGTTAGAAGAGATAATTTTACTGTCAAAGATCTGGTAAAAGACAAGAAACAAGAGCTTAAACTAAGTATTGTTAGTGGAGAGAAAGGGGTAGATAATGTAATTAAGACCGAGCATCTTTCCTGCCCGGGACTTTTGTTATCAGGATTCAGTCAATATTTCAATGCTAATGCAATACAGATTCTTGGACCTCAAGAGATAGGATTTTTAAACAGGTTGAAAAGGAACAGGCTCAAGGAATCTATAAGACTCCTGTTAGGTTATAAGATTCCCTGTATTATTGTTTCTGATAATCTTGAAATACCTGATTTTCTTATTAATTCCTGTAAAGAGAAAAAAATCCCACTTCTTTTGTCAAAAATAAAGCAGTGCGTTCTTATACATCAAATTCTCGACTATATTGAAATGACGACAACTCCTTATATCTATTTTCATGGAACACTTGTTGATGTTTATGGTGTAGGAATTCTTTTTACCGGGAAAAGTGGAATAGGAAAAAGTGAAACAGCATTAGCCCTTGTTTCAAGAGGACATAGACTTGTTGCAGATGATGTTATAAAAATTACAAGGAGAACATCGGGTATCCTGATGGGACAGGGAAAGGAACCTGTTGATTTCTTTCATTCTCATTTGGAAATTAGAGGGATAGGTGTTATAGACCTTTCGAGGATATTTGGTGTAAGAGCTACAAGGATGCATAAAAGGGTGGAGGTCGAAGTAGAACTCATAAAATGGGGAGAAAAAACAGACTTTGACAGAACTGGGCTTGAAGGAAAAACAAAGACACTTCTTGGAGTAGAAATTCCTTATAAGATAATCCCACTGGTTCCTGGAAAAAATATTTCTGTTCTCTCAGAAATGGTTGCTCTGGAACATCTATTAAAACTTTATGGTTATGATACTCCGCGGATATTTAACAAAAAACTTCTCGATATCCTGAAGCGAAAAGGCGAAAAATTCGCACAACTTGATAAAGACCAAGAATAGACAGAATATTAGATTATTAGATTACCAGATAATCAGGTAAAAATAAAAGGAGAGAAGTTAAAATTAAATATTTTCTAATTTTAATGATATAAGTTATAATAATTATTATATTTAATTCGTTATCTCTTTTATCAGATGAGATATTTCATTAGGACTGAACGGTTTTTCAAAGAGATGTAGTCTTCCATTTTTGAAATGCGTCAATCCAGAAATAGCATTTGAAAAGAGAAGTAAATGGCAATCCTCTGGGATATAAGTATGAAATTTTTCACCAATTTTTTCAGTCCCCTCTGTACCATCAAAATCCCAGATTACTATGTTTGGATTTTTTTCTCTAATCTCTTCCCAAAGATTGTCTTTCTTCTCTATAGATAGAAGATGCAACTCCAATTGATCTATAATAGTAGTCATCATAAATGCAAAAGATGGGTCATCCGATATCATCATCGCTTTTTTCATCATATTTACCTCCACTCTATATATTAAGCAAATTTTGTGCCACCTTCTCTATTTGGTCAAACATATTAAGATATATTAAGTCCATATACTACAATAAATTACTACTCTATGAAAATGCTTTTTCTTACAGCCTATTAAAATTAGTAAAAAACTCGAAGATAATGTGTAATATATTTTATGAAAATTCGCATTTTGCAAAATGAAATTTTACATTAAAACGCTCGGTTGTTACAAAAATTCTGTCGACAGTGAGGTTCTAATTTCAATACTTGAAAACCATTTCCTTTTTACAAAAGATTACAGATTAGCAGATATAATTATAATAAATACATGTTCATTTATCGAAAAAGCAAAGCAGGAATCCATAGAATCTATCCTTTATTTTGCAAAGCTAAAAGAGAAAAAAATAATTGTTATTGGATGTCTTGGGCAGCGGTATGCTGAGAAGATAATGAAGGAAATTCCGGAAGTTTCTGCAGTGATTGGAACATATGGATTTAACAGGATTGAGAAAGTTGTAGAAAAGGTAATGAAGTCTGAAAAGGTTATAGAAGTAAAAAGAAATCCTTTCTCTTATCCAGTAGATTATTCCGAAAGAAGGCATTTTGAACCCTCTCATTATGCATATATAAAGGTTTCTGACGGGTGTAATCATAGATGCAGTTTCTGTATCATACCGGAATTAAAAGGTAAATTAAGGAGTAGACCTATTGAATCAATTATTAAAGAAGCAGATGTACTTACGAGAAATGGTGTAAAAGAGATTATATTGATAGCACAGGAGACCACAGCATATGGTTTAGACATATATGGAAAGAAGAAATTGGTAGACCTTCTTTGCGGTCTTGCTAATATAGATGAGTTGAAATGGCTCCGATTATTGTATAATTATCCAGGTGATATTGACAACAGTCTGCTTGACTTGATAGCATCAGAGCCAAAGATTTGTAAATATCTCGATATTCCAATACAACATATATCAAACAACATCCTGCGGAGAATGAAAAGAGAGATAACTGGAAAGAAAGTCCGCAAAAGTATTTTGAAAATCAGAGAAAATTATCCTGAAATATTCCTTAGAACAACTCTTATTGTAGGATTTCCAGGTGAGACTGAAAAGGATTTCTCAGAACTTTACGAGTATGTTAAAGAAGTGAAGTTCGAAAGACTTGGAGTTTTTACATATTCAAGGGAATATGGCACGAAATCTTACTATATGAAAAGGCAGATTCCACATAAGATAAAAGAGGAAAGAGAAGAGAAAATAATGGAGATGCAGAGAAAGATAAGTTTAGAAAAAAATAAAGAATTCATAGGAAAAAGAGTGGCTGTTATGATTGATGAAAAAATAGGGGAGAGGTATAAGTTTGACGGAAGAACAGAATTTGATGCACCGGAGATCGATAATGGCGTCCTCATAACAAAAGGGAAGACTTCTGTGGGAAACATCATTCCTGTAAAAATAACCGACGCAACCGAATACGATTTGATTGGTGAGATAACATAGAGATACGGACAGATAATAAGGGATGTACGATGTAGGATGTAGGATGGAAGGAGGCATATTATGTTTAAATCATTTAAAGAATACAAACTTATGATTTTTTTCTTGACTTTTTGTGAGAAAAGAAATATATTTGGGAAAATTTAGAGATTAATGGAGGAAGAGATATGGTGAAGAAGACTGCTATCTACGATGGACACAAAAAATTGGGTGCAAAAATAGTTGAATTTGCTGGATTTCTTATGCCCCTTCAATATAAAAATGGAATTTTTAGTGAAGTTAAAAGGGTTCGGCAGACTGTGGGACTCTTTGACGTCTCTCATATGGGTGAGGTGGAGATAAAAGGAAAGGGTGCACTTGAATTCATTGATTATATTACCATCAACGATGCCTCCCAGCTTGAAGAATACCAGGTGCAGTATTCAGCGATGTGTTATGATAATGGTGGAATAGTTGATGACCTGCTCGTATATAGACTACCCGATAGATACCTGCTTGTTGTAAATGCATCAAATACTGATAAGGATTTTGAATGGATACTGAAAAACAAAAGGGGAGAGGTCGAGATTTCAAATATCAGCGATTCCATTACACAACTTGCAATCCAGGGACCGGTTGCTGAAAAGGTTATCCAGAAATTAACAGCTCTTGTTCTAACTAATCTGGATTTTTACTGGAGCACTGAAACGAAGGTTTCGGGAAAAGATTGTATTTTATCAAGGACAGGTTATACTGGAGAAGATGGGTTTGAAATATATGTTAAAAATGAAAGTGGAACAAAACTGTGGAATGACGTTCTTAATTCGGGTAGAGAATTCAATATTGAACCTGTTGGTCTTGGTTCAAGAGACTTACTCAGACTGGAAATGAAGTACTGCCTTTATGGAAATGATATTGATAAGACAACCACACCGCTCGAAGCCGGTCTTTCCTGGATAACGAAACTGGAAAAGGAAAACTTTATTGGAAAAGAAGCTCTTCTGAAACAAAAGGAAGAGGGCATCAAGAGAAAACTTGTTTGTTTTGAAATGCTCGAAAAGGGAATGCCAAGACATCATTATGAGATATTTGTAAAAGAAAAGAAGGTTGGTTTTGTGACAAGTGGCAATTTCTCTCCCTCTATCAATAAATTTATAGGACTCGGTTATATCGATAAACCTTTCCATAAATCAGATACCGAGATTTTTATAGATATTAGGGACGTGAAGAAAAAAGCAGTGGTTGTAAAAGCACCCTTTTATAAGAATGCGTCGCATAAGTAGTAGATATAAGTGAAGAGAGGAAAGGGTTGCTGAGGAACGGTAGGGGTTCATCTACGATGAACGGGGATTGGCTCATCTTCGATGAGCGGTATGGTTGCTCTGCAACGGTAAACAACGAGACAAACCAGATAAACCAGAAAGGAGAAATAGATGAATGTTCCAGATAATCTCAGATACACAAAGGACCATGAATGGGTGAGACTCGAAGGTGAATTTGCATTTGAGGGATTAACGGATTATGCCCAGTCACAACTTGCCGATATTGTGACTTTTGAACTTAAACCTGTAGGTTCAAAATTTAAGAAAAATGAAATCTTTGGTTCAGTAGAGGCAGTCAAAGCAGTTGCAGACCTTTATATGGTTGTTGGTGGTGAGATTGTCGAGGTGAATCAAAAGATTATGAATACTCCTGAGACAGTGAATCAGGATCCTTATGGGGAGGGATGGATTATAAAGGTAAAAATGGATAACCCTGATGAATACAATGAATCACTGACTCCTGATGATTATAAAAAACTTATAGCGGAACAATCATAGGGGAGAGGAGAATGCCTTATATACCAAATACAGACGAGGATAGAAAGAAGATGCTTGAAAGGATTGGGGTAAGTTCCTTTGAAGAACTCCTTGATGAAATTCCTGAAGAATTAAGACTCAAGGGAGAATATGACCTACCAGAAGCACTTTCAGAGTATGAAACAAAGAAGAAACTCGAAGACATTGCAGGTAAGAATAGAACAACAAAAGAATTTATCTCATTCTTAGGAGCGGGTATATACGACCATTTTATACCGAGCGTTGTGAACACTATTTCAAGTAGACCGGAATTCTACACTGCATATACACCTTATCAAGCAGAAGTTAGCCAGGGAACACTTCAGGCAATCTTTGAATTTCAAAGTATGGTTTGTGAACTCTTTCGAATGGATGTTTCTAATGCGAGTATGTATGACGGTGCGACTGCACTTACAGAGGCAGCACATATGGCTGTTAATATTAATGAAAGAAAAGAGCTCGTTCTATTTGATACTGTGCACCCCGATTATCAGAAGACACTGGAAACCTATACAAAAGGTCATAGTTTAGCAATAAAGAGGATTGGATACTCTGTGAAAGGAATTATAGAACCAACAGACCTTGAAAGAATTGTAGATGAGAATACATCTGCAGTCCTTGTTCAACATCCAAACTTCTTTGGAATTCTGGAAGAGATGGATGAGATAGAAAGGATTGTTCATAA
>SOKM01000081.1 GCA_004375785.1 Candidatus Cloacimonadota bacterium
AAGGCAACGAACAAGTCGTTGGGTTGCGGAGTGGTGCCGGGGAGGAGACTTGAACGTTTCAGGATTTGCTGTTTCCCCAAGGCAACGAACAAGTCGTTGGGTTGCGGAGTGGTGCCGGGGAGGAGACTTGAACTCCTACAGGTTACCCCACATGGCCCTCAACCATGCGCGTCTGCCAGTTCCGCCACCCCGGCTCTGGAGTAAAACTATAAAACAAAAAATTAAAAAAGTCAACATTTTTTTCTTGAAATTCTCGAAAGATTTGTTATACTCTCTATATAGAAGGAGTAGCGAAATCCTTCGCTTTGCTCAAGGACAGGCTTGTTTTGCGTTAAAAAGCGCAGAGCAAGCTCTGCTACTCCATAGAATTCTTTTTTGCATAAATCCGTGTGAAATAAATAACGGAAGGGAGTGGCGAATGAGGAAGGAAAATGACATTGTTATCATAGGCGGAGGTATTATCGGAGGAAGTGTCCTTTTTAACCTGTTAAATGATGGGTTCAAAGGAAAGATTGCGGTTTTTGAGAAAAAGGATGCTCTTGCTGATGAATCAACTGCACTCTCTGCTGGTGGGTTCAGAAATATATGGTCAACGGTGGTCAATATGAAACTAACCTCCTATAGTATAGAAAAATTCAAGCATTTCAAGGAGGACACAGGAGCATCGATAGGATTTGAGCAGAGAGGATACCTCTTTACCTACTATAAAAAAGAATGGGAGAGGATTGTTGATTTCAAAAAGTTTTGGGAAAATAGTGGGGTGAGAACTGAGCTCCTCTCTCCAGCAGATATAGAAGAAATGATACCCGGCCTCAAAGCGGATGTAAATCACCTCGATAAAGATATTGTTGAAATGCTCGCTCTTGAGGAGATTGTTGGAGGTCTATTTGGACCGGACTGTGGCATATTTAATCCAACTGCCTGCGCAATAGCCTATTTTGAAAGCTCTCAGGAAAATTTTCCTGAGAGTGTAGAAATTAACAAGAAGAATGAGGTAAAAAAATTGTCCATTAAAGATGGAAAGGTAAAGGGTTTCTTTCTTGAAAACGACGAGTTCATCGCTGCTGAAAAAATAATTTTAGCTGCTGGCGCCTTTTCACAAGATCTTTTAGAGAGGTCAGAAATTCCGGAAGAGCAGAATATCCCGGTTGTTCCTGTTAAAAGAATGCTCTTTCTTGTAAATAAACCTCCTATCGAAGGATTCGAAAAAATCCCCATGGTCATTATTGATAATCATGTTTATTTTCACCCTGAGGCTGACGACTTACTTGTTGGGAGAGCAAAGCCGGACCAGAAACCAGGATACGATTATGATATGGAAAAGAATTATTACATTGATGAGATGAACACCTATATGCAGGCAAGAATTCCTGGGATGGAATATTGCAGAATAAAAAATGGATGGGGTGGATTATATGCTGTGAATACAAAAGATAAGAATGCAATACTCGGAGAACACCCTGATATCTCAAACCTTTTTCTTGCAACAGGTTTCAGCGGGCACGGAGTAATGGAAGCACCTGCAGTAGGGAAATGCATCTCTGAGAAAATCTTAAAGGGAAATTATATCTCAATTCCTGAAGCTGAATCACTTGAATTCACCAGGTTCAGGGAAGGAAAACTTGTAAAGGAAACAATCGTTATATAGGAGATGCGAATGGAAGTAAAAAATTATCTCGAAGATATTGTATTAAGAATTGCTGATACCCTCGTAAAGAAAGATGAGGACTTCTGCAAGTGTGAACACTGCAGGGCAGATGTTATTACATACAGTCTAAATCACTTGAAACCAAAATATGCTTCAAATATTAAAGGTCATGCCCTAACAGCTGTAGACATTGAGAGCGAACAGATACAGGCAGAGGTCACTGTTCAGGTACTTAAGGCGATTGAGCAAGTAAAAAAACATCCACATCACTGAGTTTTTTTCTTGGTGCTATACGACTTAACAGGCGAGGCTTCCAGCCTCGCTGTGAGGCAAGGAGTACTATATCTGTAAATTTGTGGCTCAGAGATTTTGCTTGACATTTTTTTAAGATGTATGTATATTAACATTAACATTTTGTTGTAGTGAACTGAATAGAAGGAGGAAAAATGTATAAAAAGGGATTGGTGAGGTTATTAAATATAATTATTTTCATTGCTGTGTTGTTTCTTCTTTATATGATACTTTACCCGAACTATAAAGACATTCAAAGAGAGAATAAGATTGTGGATGTGAAGACAAATATGTACACCTTAAAAGTGGCGGCGGAGAATTTTGCAGCATTTAACGAGGGCAAATATCCACTCAAATTCAGTGAATTTAAAAAATATGTTGATAATGAAGCGCTTATAAATCCATATACCCTTGCCCCAATGACAGAAGAAGAGATAATTGACCACATCTACAGCGACCCCGTTGCGTTTGAAGACGATGAACCTGATGGAATAAATGCAAAGTTGAAAGGAGAAGCAGGAGCAATCTTTTACTCCACATACCGCTCTCCTGGTGATTCAACGTTTGTTATTCATTATTGCTTTGTTGGAATCAGTGCGAAAGGAGAAGCGATAAGTTTTCTTGACCCGGGGCAAAAGAAACACATTTTTATCCTTTATGATTAACGCAAACATCAAACGCAAACTGCTCCATTTGATACTTAGCCCCAAATCAGAAAAATAGATTCAGCTTCAACACTCGAGGCTTCCTGCCTCACAATCAATCAGGGCAAGGCAAGATGGATTACCTGCTGCTCTCTCTATTCTTTTACAGTTAAATATAATGCGAAAAACGAAAAAGGATTACTCACAGGAATTACTCAGTAAGTTAAAAAGAAGAAAAGCAACGATAGGAATAATCGGACTGGGTTATGTGGGACTTCCATTAGCAATCGAGTTTGCAAAGGTGGGGTTTCACATATTGGGTATCGACCTTTCACAGAAGAAAATAGATTTGTTAAAAAATGGGAAATCTTATATAACTGATGTTAGTGATAATGAGGTTAAAATTTTTGTCTTAAAGGAAAAATCAATTCAGATTTCTTCCTCATACAATATACTAAAAAGGGCAGATATTGTATGTATTGCAGTACCAACACCTTTAAAGAAAACAAAAGATCCTGATATATCTTTCATTGTCTCAGCGATGAGAGAACTTAAAAAGGTTTTTCACCCAGGGATGCTAATAATTCTTGAAAGCACAACATACCCTGGAACGACAAAAGAATTAATAGCCTCCGAGATTGAAAAAATGGGGCATAAAGCGGGAAAGGATTTCTTTGTTGCTTACTCACCCGAAAGGGTAGATCCTGGCAACCCACATTTCACAACCTGGAATATTCCAAAGGTGCTCGGTGCAATAACTAAAACGGGCAGAAAACTTGCATATGAACTCTATTCCTCATTTCTCAAAAATATACACATTGTTGAGACTGTTGAAGAGGCTGAAATGGCAAAACTCCTTGAGAATACTTTCAGGGCGGTAAACATTGGACTTGTAAATGAGATGACCATTATGTGTGACAGAATGGGCATAAATATATGGAATGTTATAGAAGCCGCATCTACAAAACCTTTTGGGTTTATGCCGTTCTACCCGGGACCTGGCATTGGAGGGCATTGTATCCCTCTTGACCCGCTCTATCTCTCATACAGAGCAAAGATGTATAACTTCTATAATAGATTTATTGAACTTGCAACAGACATAAATGGTAATATGCCAGGATTTGCCCTCAGTAAACTTTCGCATATTCTCAATAGATTAAAAAAATCTTTTAGCACTTCAAAGATACTCCTGTTGGGTATTGCTTACAAGAAAAATGTTAATGACTTGAGGGAATCCCCATCTCTTGAGATATACAGACTCTTGTTGAACGAGAATGCGAAAGTAGACTATTATGACCCATTGATTCCAGAATTTCAAGAAGGCGGAAAAAAAATAAAATCTATTTCACTTGAACCCGAGATAATAAGAAAATATGATTGTGTTGTCGTAACAACAGCCCATAGTGATGTGGATTATAAACTTGTATTAAAGAACGCAAAGTCAATTTTCGACACAAGAAATGTCTATAAGGGCGTAAAATCCGATAAGATAACAAGACTCTAAATGCCCAACGCACTATGTTTTCTTGTCGTCATGACACAGACAGAACTTTCTTTATCTCCGGAATCTCTTTTTTGATATTGGCTTCAACACTATTTTTCAATGTTATTGCTGCCATTGGGCAGCCCCTGCATGCACCCATCAGCCTTACCTTGACAATGCCATCTTCTGATACCGAGACAAGTTGAATGTCACCACCGTCACGCTGAATATATGGTCTTATTTTCCTGATTACTTTTTCTACCTTTTCCTTTAACATAGTTTATACTCCATCGTAAATCCTCGCAGGCTAAAGCCTGCGGCTACCTTCTGACCTCTGCTATTCTGATGCTCTGCTACTCTGGTATTCTGCAACTCTTTGTTTGTTCATTGATTGCTGCCCTTCACCGATTCTCCTATTCTCTGTTTCTGTCTTTGTTGGGGACAAGCCCTGTGAAATAACAAAAACCTCTTTTCTTACTCCTATTTCACGGGGCAAGCCCCAACGCTACATACATCCTACATCGTACATCTTACATCCCTT
>SOKM01000177.1 GCA_004375785.1 Candidatus Cloacimonadota bacterium
TTATTAGACCACTCTTCTCTCTGAGCTTTTTCTGTCCTCTCTTACCAATCCACTCTACCAGAACCTGTCTCGAATATCTCATATTCATAGGTTTAACTCAATATAACGGTTTTGTCAACAGGAAAATTTCTCATATTTTTTTTGAAGAGAACACTTGACGAAATAATATTTGTATACTATAATATTTTTATGAAACAAATATTAGAATTAACTTATTGAAATAAAGGTATGAAAACAAAAGTTTCAAGTTGTAAGGTGGTTAACATTTCATAAAAGTTACCTCAGGAATATCTTACTATGCTCGGGTTCTATTTTCTGGCAACAGTATAAGGAAAAAAAAGATATGAAAAAACAATATATTGAAGGCTGGATAGATACAAAAGCGGGGAAGATACCGAAAGTATCAACTGACCTCAGTAGAGCGGATAAATGGGGGACTCTTAAGGTGAGATGGTCAATTAACCGTATGAACTATAAAGTAAACCCCGGTCTTTATGGTGTTGGAAATCCAGACGAGGACTCCCTTGTCTTTGTCTCTGCAAACTATAAACTGAGTTTTGATATTCTTCGAAGGGAACTAACGGGGCTTGATGCATGGATAATGGTGTTGGATACAAAAGGTATCAATGTTTGGTGTGCAGCAGGGAAAGGAACATTTGGCACTAAGGAAATGGTTAATCGTATCCGACAAACAAGGCTTCCACAAATAGTACGTCACCGAAAACTGATTGTTCCACAGCTTGGTGCGACGGGTGTATCAGCTCATTTAGTAACAAGGCACACTGGATTTTTAGTATTTTATGGCCCTGTCCGGACTTTTGATATAAAATCCTTTCTTGAAAACGGAATGAAAGCATCGAAGGAAATGCGGCAGGTCAGGTTCTCATTCTATGACCGACTCCTGTTGGTTCCAACAGAGGTAGTGCATGGATTAAAGTATCTTGTTTTCGCAATGGCTCTCTTCTTCCTCCTGTCAGGTTTGAGCAGGAGTGGGTATTCAAGTGAAACATTACTGAATACTGGTTTCCATTCATCCTTAAACCTGATGCTTGCCTATCTTGCTGGAACAGTGTTAGGTCCTTTGCTTCTTCCCTGGCTGCCGGGTCGTAGTTTTTCATTGAAAGGATTTTTTCCTGGATTAGTTTTGTTTGTAATTGCGTTTTTGGGAAAAATTATGGGAAAAGGTTTAATTGGGATAATTGCTTGGATGCTGTTATTTACTGCTATATCTTCATTTATACTGATGAACTTTACGGGTGCATCGACCTATACTTCTCTCTCTGGTGTAAAGAAAGAAATGCGAGTTGCAGTACCTCTGCAGATAGCTGCTTTTGCTATAGGAGCAGCATTGTGGATTGTTAATAGATTTGTTTAGGAGGAGGATAAAGAATGAGAGGACAAATTTATCTTAAGAATGTAGTTACCCTTGACTTAGATGTGGATAAATGCACAGGATGTGAGATGTGTACGATTGTTTGCCCGCATAATGTTTTTGAGATGCTCGGGGAAAAAGCTGCTATCATTAACAGAGATTTATGCATGGAATGTGGTGCCTGTACACTCAACTGTCCTGTGGACGCAATTGAAGTTAGTTCAGGAGTAGGATGTGCAACAGCCATTATTATCGGGTCACTCAAAGGCACAGAACCAACCTGCGATTGCAGTCCCAATAAATCAAGTAACTCTTGTTGTGGTTAAAACTGAACATATCCCTATTTCCTCAAAATATTGATATTACGGATTGTATTGTTAATGCCAGGCGTATAAAATCATTCGTACTTGACAAAGAAGGCTTTCAGAATGAAGTTAGAGGAGCAATTTAAAATACGGGGTATATGTTAATTTATGCTTGAGAATATCAAAGAAATTCTTAGAAAACATATCAGCTCTACAGAGAAGCTTGGTCCTCAAGTAGGGGGCAGTGGACATCATGGTAGTGTTAGCCTAAGCATCAATGAGATAAAACCTCCTGTCGAAGAGACTATTGACGAAAAAAAGGCATATAGAGTGATGTTCTCATATACTCTAACAGTAGTTACTGAATTCACTATTTATCCTGATAATCCACCTCATGAAGACACATATGAGAAGACAATATGGGTTGATAGAGCTGGAAATGTAGTGAAATCAACAGACAAGAAATGTATAAAATCTAACTGGGATCCTTTTGAATTTTTGCATGAAGATCTTTAATTGTTGATATTAGGACATAAAAGTTCCAATTCAAAAGTTACTCCTTACTTTGGAACAGGAATAGTGACATATATATAAAAAAATCCTCTTGACTGCAATCTATTCGGAAAGGTCTGTGACCAGGAAAATCCAATAGGTCCATGTATGGTCTCTTCTGAAGGAATATGTGCAGCATATTATAAGTATGAACGATAAAGATAGAGTTTGTTTAACAACGAAGTGCCTGCCCCGTCTACCATGTAAATCTACTTTTAATTACCTTTATTACAGCCTAGCGTTTAATTCCCGTTCCAAGGGAACTATTCTTTCTGCCTTCTTTAGCAGTTTCTCTGCTTCGTCCTTTCTCCCTCTTTTCTTTAGTTCTTTTGCAAAAGAGAGGATTTCTGTCTCGTAGCTGAACAATACCTCCAATCGTTTATCATCTGACCAATCATCATACATCTTCTTGAATGGCTCTCCTCTGAAAAGTGAGAACGCCCTTATAAATTCACTCTTCGCAAACTTCCATTCTCCTGTCCGCAGGAGTGCTTTTGCCTGCTCAAGAGTTTGTTTGTACTCATCGTAGTCTGTAATAAAATGGATTCCCTTATTTATCAAAACAGGATTGTCCTTTTTGTAAGAGACCTCTAGAAGGTGGGAGGATAGGTTAATTGCCTTTTTAATTCTCACAAGCAAATGTGATAGATTTCTTGGTGGATTTTTGCTTTTCTTCCAGAAGTTTCTATAAATCCTTTCCAGGGGGATTTCCTTTTCCGGTTCTCCTGCTTTAAGGGCAAGATGGATAAAAAAAGCTCTGTCTTTTGGTTGCAATCTTATCCTTAAATACCTCTGATTCTTATAAACAATTAAATTGCCAAGAAAACTAATATGATAAACAGGGGCTTCTTTATTAAAAACTGGTAGTCTTAAAATTGCCTTTGGGAGTCCAGTAGGTTTTCCTTTTTCGAGAAGCGAGGTTACAGCCTCGGGAAGGAAAAATATATATCTGTAAAAGTAAATTAGAAGATATTTTTTCGTTGCGTAAGAAAACGCTTTTCTGTAATGTCCGTTTTTTAAAAACAATGCTAGTTTCACAGTAGGGAAATCATCTTTGTTTAATAGAATTTTAGATTTATTTGATGTTCCAGAAAGAAAAATATTAAGGATGGTAACATATTTTTTTAAGTGCATCTTTTCAAAAATCGGAAGAACCCTTGTGAGTATTTTTTTTGCTTTTGCTTTCTCCCCAATACTACAGTATGCACTGGCAATTATAAAAGAGGCACCGAATATATCTGGATTAATTTCTTCTTTTCTTGATAGAAGAAGAGATTCAGTGGCGAGCAGGATTGTCTTCTGAGGTAAACCTTTGATGAGAAATAAGAGTGAGCGAAAAAGTTGTATCCGTGAATGAGGAATCCATACCCCAAATTCCGCATTTTTTGAAAGATTGGTTGCCTTTTTATACTTTCCTTTGAGAAGTTCTATTGCAGCAAGTTTGCCTTTTATGTATTTATTTGTTTCCTCATCCACCTTATCAAGTGCTTTTAAAAACAAACGTTCCGCTTCTCTATATTCTTCTAAATTTAAGTATAAGGTTCCAAGAGCATCCAGGAAATAATATGAGGGATACTTTTTCCTTTTCAATAATCTACGACAGGTTCGGGCTATCTCATAACTTCTCTTTGTTTTTAATAGAGATGCATAGGTAATACCTTCAGCAATAAGAAGTCTGAAATATGGTCTGAAAAGAAGATAATTCCCATTGCTTTTAATCATTCTTTTTAATTCTTTTGTTCTCTTTAACAGTTCCTCCGGTTTGCCACACCACCCTAATGCAACAACCTCATTTATTCCAATCCTGAGAGCTGTATAGTATAAATTCTTTCTTTTTAATTCCTCAAAGATATTTTTTATTTTTCTTAAATAGGAATGTATGGGAATTTTTCCAGATAAAGAAGGTATTTTCTCTGTTCTCCTTCTTAAATTTAATAAATAGTTTGGAATCTCTAAAATCAATTCATTCTTCGGAAGGAAGGGGATAGAATTCAAAATTCTTGCTGCCTCTTCTATTTTTCCTCTGTTAACAAGCTCTTTTGCCCCTTCAAACTTTACATGAGCCTCTCTTGACCAAGAGTCATACTTCGCTGGTTTGTTTATTTTGTTTTCCTTGTTAAAACCCACGTATCCATACCTTTTCCAGATTCCCCACACTCCTTTAATAGAAATCATAATTCCCTGTTTCCCTAATACTTCTTTTGCCTTTCTTATTGTTATCGTTGGATCGTTTTCTTTCAAAAGCACAATCTTTTTTTCTAATTCTTTTTTTGTTCTGTTCCAGGGTCTCCTGTAAGTTGAAAAAAGTCTTTGTACTCCTTCTTCGTTATACCATTTGACCCATTTGAAAACGGTTTTGTAATTGACGTAAAATCTTTGAGCGGTTTTCCTTAGAGAATCCTCAGTCTCAAGGTAATGTTTTACTATATGGAATCGTAATTCTGGTTCTTTGTTGTACATATGCGGAAACATTTTAACATATAGTAAGGTTCTTTGTCAAGAGAAAAAATATTTTTATACTATTTAATATTGACAAGGGTTTTCTTTATTTTTTTACAAGAAAATGAGACACAATTTGAGTTAAAATAAGATTCGAAATAGTTAGTAAAAAAAATGATTCTGCAGAAAAACGTTTTGATAGGTGAACTAAAAAAAAGGGATAGTTTTTGAAAAAAATGTTTGACAAATTTGGCTAACTGGTATATTAATAATTAAGTTGACCTGAAACTCAAAACCGATGAAAGGAGAAGAGATGAAGAAATACTGTAATAGAGTTCTTGTTTTTGCGATGTTTATGCTTTTCCTGTGGATTAAACTCATTGCACAACCTCCAATTACATGGGAAAAGACATATGGAGGAGATAGTGGTGATAAAGGATATGCAGTTCAAGAGACCTTTGATGGAGGATACATCGTTGCAGGATATGCAAGGTCATTCATCAAAGGAAGAGAAGTCTGGGATGTTTTTCTGGTAAAGACAAATTCTTCGGGAGACGAGCAGTGGCACAAGAGATATGGAGGTGGATGGACTGACGAAGGATATGCAGTAGAGCAGACCTCTGATACTGGCTATATCATTACAGGATATACAATTGTCGGTTCATACGATCATGATTTATATCTTGTAAAAACTGATTCGCTTGGTAATGAACTCTGGTCAGAGACATACGGTGAGACGGGGCAATATTATTATGACTTAGGCTATTCAGTTCGACAGACTTCAGATGGAGGATATATCGTTGCAGGATATAAAGCAACTCCAGGTGCAGGTGAAAAAGATGTTTACCTCGTAAAGACAAATTCTTCTGGTGTTGCCCAATGGACAAAGACATATGGAGGGCCTGATGACGATGAAGGCAAGTCAGTTGATATAACATCTGATGGTGGGTATATAATAGCAGGATATAAAACTGTATCTGCTAAGGGGCCAACGGATATTTACCTTTTAAAGACAGGTAGTAATGGTGATACCCTCTGGACAAAGACCTATGATAGGGCAGGAAATGATTATGGTAATGCAGTTCAACAGACCTTTGACGGAGGATACATCATCGCAGGAGAGACAGATTTAGGTGCAGGATCAGGAGGCAGGCAGATTTATCTAATAAAGACAGATGAAAATGGAGATACCTTATGGACACAGATCTATGGTGGAGATGACATTGATATTGGACGTTCAGTAGAGCAGACCTCTGATAGTGGTTATGTTATTACAGGAGACAGATGGGAGTCAGGCGATGTTGATGCTTATGTTCTAAGGACAAACAAATTTGGTGATTCTCTCTGGGCAATGATAATTGGAGGTTTACAGTGGGATAATGGTGAAGACGTTAGGGAAACATCAGATGATGGATATATCGTTGCAGGATGCACACGTTCATCCGGTAATTATGATGTTTATCTTATAAAATTGGGAGGGACTGTTGGTATAGAATTGAGCAGTTTTACCGCATATCCGTCAGGTGATGGAATTGTTCTGACATGGCGTTCAGAAAGTGAATCTTCGCTTGCGCAATACTTTCTTATAAGACGTACTGAGGGGGAAGAGCCTTACCAGGAAATAGCAAGGTTTCCTGGACAAGGGACTACTCCCTGTCAACATAATTACAGGTATGTTGATAGGGAAGTCCAATCTGGAACAGTCTATGCCTATAAGTTAGGTGCTGTTGACCATAACGGTGATGTAATATGGTATGGTCCAGTGTACAGTTCTATGTCACGGTTCGATGGTATTATATTTAGACTCTTATCCTGCAATCCTTGTGAAGAAGATATTCGTTTTTCTTGCTACTTTATGGAACCACACACTCTTGAAGTTGAAGTAAGAAATGCTGCAGGCAGGTTAATAGATACTGTGGCAAAAGGTTTATTTCAAGCAGGTGAGCATAGCTTTGTTTGGGATACCAAGACCACAGAGGGAGAAAAGGTGCCAAATGGAATCTACTTCATTCTGTTACGAGGAGAAAGTTCCCTTGTTACAAGAAAGGTTCTTCTTATTCGATAACATCATTACTATTTAATAAATTAACTTCTTCATGTAAAGATATAAATTCCTTATATAGAGTACAGGAATGATTTTACCGGGAGGTTATTATGAGAAGTAGGACTTCGATATTTTTAATATTAAGTGCAGTAGTTTACATGTTTGGAATAACAGGTGTAAATACTCTTGCTCAAGCTGCTGATCCCCCACCGATTGTATGGGCAGATACCATTGACCAGGGTTATGAGGATAAGGCATATGGTGTAGCTACTGATGGGTTGGGTAACATCATTGTTACAGGAAGGGCATATATTGGTGGTAACTACGATTTCTTTACAGTGAAATATGATTCTAATGGAACAATTCTTTGGGCAGATACGGTAGATATGGGAGATCTCGATTATGCTTATGGTGTGGCTACGGATGGTTCGGGTAATATTATCGTTACAGGAACCTCATGGATTGGAGGAACGTATGATTTCCTCACAGTGAAATATGACTCGAATGGGACAATACTCTGGACAGACATCGTTAACCCAGGCGGAAGATCGGATTGTGCTTATGCTGTAACTACTGATAGTTATGATAACATCATTGTTACAGGAACTGCCGAGATTGGTATGAACAATTCGGATTTCTACACTGTGAAATATGAACCAGGCGGTTCAGTATTATGGAAAGATACAATAAACGTCGGAGCCTGGGATCGTCCTCTTGGCATAGCAACCGATGGATCCGATAATATTATTATAGCAGGCTATGCCTATAGAGGTTTTGCAAACCCCAGCTACGACTACTACATAATAAAATATGACTCAAATGGAACTGTAGTGTGGACAGATACCATAAACCTGGGGGAACACGAGTATGGACTTGCTGTGGCTACTGATGCATCTGACAATTTCATAGTTACTGGAAAAGCACAGAGTGAACCGTATGGACCGCACAACTTCTACACGGTAAAATATAACAAGTACTGTATAAAACAATGGTCAGACCTGATAGATCCTGGAGAAGACGATGAAGCATTGGGTGTAGCAACTGATGTTTCAGGAAATATTATCGTTACTGGCACGGCGGAGATTGGAGGCAACAACGACTATTACACAGTAAAGTATGACCCAAACGGTATCATACAATGGACAGACATCATAGACCTTGGAAATGACGAGGAAGCATATGCAGTAGCAATCGATGTTTCTGGTAGTATTATCGTTACAGGAGCTGCTCGGATTGGTGGTAACTATGACTACTACACGGTGAAATATGCACCTGATCCCTCATTTATAGAAGTTACTCCTGAAGTGATAACGATTGACCTGTCCGATATCAGTATCACCCCAAATCCATCTTTAAGAAATGTTTATATATCTTACAGGGTCGTTTCACAAAAGATGATTCCTGTCTCTCTTGAGGTCTATGACCTCTTGGGAAGAAGGATGGTAACCCTTGTGGATAAACAGCATAAGGGAGGAACCTACAGGGTGAACTGGGATACAAAGGAGTTCAGTCAAGGAATCTATTTCTTGAAGATAAAGAGTGGAGACTATGAAAATGTTAAAAAAATTACCTTACTATCAGGTTAAAACCGCACTGCATAAGGAGGTAAAATGAAGAATTTATTATGTATTATAGTAATGCTACTTATATGGGTACAAAGTCTTCTTGCGGATTCCTGGACAACGAAAGCAGATATGCTTACAGAAAGATATGCACTTGCAATAGGAGTGGTAAACAATAAAATCTATGCAATTGGCGGATGGAATGGCTTTCTGGTGCCCGCTTACCGTGATGACAATGAGGAATATGACCCGCTAACTAATTCATGGACTACAAAAGCCGATATGCCGAAAGCAAGACAGGCACTTGCTATAGGTGTTGTTGATAATAAAATCTATGCTATTGGGGGAACAGATGGAGGAGGAAGTTATCTTGACACAAATGAGATTTATAATCCTTCATTGAATTCCTGGACAACAGGAGCATCGATGCCCACTGCGAGATATGCATTTGCCATAGGTGTGGTGAATGATAAAATATATGCTATTGGAGGCAGTAATGGTAGTCTTCTTGACACTAATGAAGAATACGACCCTTCAATGGATACCTGGGAGAGTAAAACATCTATGACCACGCCAAGATATGGGCTTGTTGCAGGGGTGGTGGCCAGTAAGATATATGCTATTGGTGGCAAGGATCTTAGCGCAAATCTTGTCACGAATGAGGAGTACGACCCTTCGTCCAATTCCTGGACATCAAAAGAAGGTATGACAACAGCACGATGGGTACTTGCAGAAGGTGTGATACAGGGTAAGCTCTATGCTATTGGTGGATGGGGCAGTTCTTCATATCATGACACAAATGAAGAGTACGACCCTTCATCTAATTCCTGGGCAACGAAAGCGCCTATGCCCACAGGACGGCGTTTGCTTGCCATAGGTGAAGTAGGCGATAAACTCTATGCTATTGGAGGGGCTGGTAGTGCTGGCCTTCTTAAAACAAATGAGGAATATACTCCAGATATTACTGGCGTAGAGTCACCATCCTTTTATGCAATTGCGGGGAATTTTTGTGTACATCTATGTTGGTCGGTTGAGATTGAAGACAACTGTCTTCTTTATATTATATTAAAAAAATCAACTATGGAAGATGATGATTATTTTGAGATTGCCAGAATACCGGGTTCTGGTTCATCTCCATCACCCAAGACTTATTTTTACAGAGATGAGGATGTAGAAGTTGGGATTCGTTATTACTACAAGCTTGGTGTTGTAAGAACGAACGGAGACACACAATGGTACGGACCCGTATCAGCAGTTGTTACAGGGGTAAGAGGATACTTAAAGGTTTCCCCAAATCCCTTTGCCATTTCCACCACCATTTCCTTTACCCGCATAGGGCAGAGTGCAGAGGGCATAGAGTTGAAAATATATGATATGAGTGGGAGATTAGTTAAGAATTTGTCATTGGGCACTCGGCACTTGGCACTTGGCACTGATGTAACCTGGGATGGAAGGGACGGTAATGGCAACCTGCTTCCTTCAGGTATCTATCTCTGTACACTTGAATTAGGTGGAATTAGAAAAACGGAAAAGATACTTCTTGTAAGGTAGAAAAAGGGGACAGGCTACTTTTTTAATTAATGTGAGTAATGAGGTAAATACTCAGTAAACCCCGTCATTGCGAGCGAACACATTCACTTCTTTCAGTGTAAACTTCGTGAGCGTGGCAATCTCATAGTGCCGAAAACCGAGATTGCTTCGGTGGAAATTATGAAAAAATACTCGCAATGACAGTCTTTTATGGTAATGTAATGTAGTTCACTGAATATTTACG
Organism: Candidatus Cloacimonadota bacterium; assembly: GCA_004375785.1. Lineage (GTDB taxonomy): Bacteria > Hydrothermota > E44-bin80 > E44-bin80 > E44-bin80 > E44-bin80. The sequence continues at coordinate 10,049 of SOKM01000177.1, forward strand.
TAATGAGTTTGAATTAGAATCTTCAATTAGGGAGAGGGAAAACTGATAGACGATAAAAAAGTAGCCTGTCCCCTTTTTCTTTTTATCTCATTCTTTGCAGGATGTGAAATCCATCCCATAGCAAAAGTAGGCAATTCATCCATCTACAATATTGATTTCCAGGATAGAATTAAAATTGAGAAAATATACAGTGAAGAAGACAAGGTCGATTCAGCAGAAGTTTTTATGGTTTTGATCCAGAAGTTTGTGGATATTGAGATTGCAAGGAAAATGAGTTTAGATTTAACGAAGGCAGATTTGATAAAGGAATCTGAAAGGATTGACAGGGAAACAAAAGCACCTGAACGCCTTTCAGATCTCAAGAAATCTTTTGGCAAAAATAGAGGGAGGTATTTAAAGAATTTTGTTCTACCTGTTCTTGCAAGGAGGTTAGTGGAGGAAAAGTTCTGGTTCGATACATTACATTATCAGAACGAGCCATTCAGAAAGGCTAAGGATTATCTGAGGTTTATGAAAGAGGACAAGATAAAGATTGATACAATTACGGGATTTTTTAAGGTTGAGTCTTTAGAGTCGAACGAAGAGGGGACAAATTACTTTTTCAATTTTATAAAAGCTATTGCAGACACTGTAGGAGTAAAGGATAAAACTTTAATAAAGGTTATAGAAGATAAAACCAATTTCTATTGCGTGATAGAAAAAAGAAGAAAGAAATGTAGATATTTTGAAGGTGTGATAGTAGAGAAAAAACGGTTTACTGGGTTTTACCAAAAGCAATTGGAGACTATACCAATAAAGATTTATAATGATAAAATAAAGAATAAGATTATATTCTTACTTAAAGGAACATACTGGGAAAAATATATTGGCAATTGAAAGTTGTGAGGCAAGATGCCTCATCTGTTCTCCATCGCACATCTTACATCTCGTGTCTTTATCCAAATTTAACTTTAGCTTGTTTGTTGCGTCTCCTGCGACTACTGCGCTTGTGTACCGTTGCGAAGCAACTATCTTTATCCGTTTTCTATTTGCTCTTTACTTTTTATTGCCTTTATTACAGCGCAGCGCCTGCCCCGTCAACCACGCAGAATATATTTTTTATACATCGTGGTTTTACGGGGTTTAATTTACAGCGATAGCACCTGCCCTGTATGCCACGTAGTGGTCATATGGGGTTTGTTTCACAGCCGAAGGCGTTTGTTTACAGCATAGCGTTAGTTCACAGCGTAGCGTTTAATTCCCGCTCCAGAGGAACTATTCTTTCTGCTTTTTTCAAGAGTTTTTTTGCTTCTTTGTCTTTGCCCCTTGCTCTAAGTTCCTTTGTAAAAGAGAGGACTTCGGTCTCGTAACTGAATAATACTTCCAATCGTTTATCATCCGACCAGTCGTCATACATTTTTCTGAACGGTTCACCCCGAAACAACTTGAATGCCTGAAGGTATTCCCTCTTTGCAAATCCCCATTCACCTGCGCGCAAGAGTGCCTTCGCCTGGACAATATGTTCCCGATACTCCCCGTAATCTGTTGTAAAATAACAGTCAAAAAAGAGTCTGTTCTCCTTTATATAGAGATAATGTGAGGGTAATCTCAAAGATTTTCTTATTCTTACAAGAAGGTGTGCAAGATTACGTGGTGAGCTTTTACTTTGCGGCCAGAAATTTCTATAGATTTTATCGAGGGAAATCGTTTTTGCTCGAGAAGAAACAATGTAGATAAGGAAGGCTGTATCCTTTGGAGTGAACTTGGTTTTCAGGTACTGTTGGTTTTTATGGACTATGAGGTTTCCAAGGAATTTGATCGTATAGACTGGGACATCAGTTCTGAAAACGGGTAGGTTAAGTATCGCTCTGGGTAGTCCTGTACCCTTTCCTTTTTTAAGCATTTTGAGCACTGGCTCTGGAATAAGAAGCACAAGCCGGTGAAAAACACCAAGTAGTTTATACCTCTTTGCAAATTGGTAAGCCTTTTTGTAATCGGATGTTTTGCCAGATTGAGCAGCATTCCTGAGAAGTAAAGCAAGGTGAATTGTCCTGATTTTTTTTGCACCTTCTGGTATTCCTGGCTTGTTAAGAATAACTTCTCTCGATACCACTGCTTCATTCATACCCAACTTTTTCAGGAGGTCTATGTATCTTAAAAGAAGAAGTCTTGCTTTTTGTTTCTCTCTTAACGCTGAGTTTGCCTCTGCTAAGATTAAAGATGCTGTGCTCATATAACCTATAATTCCCATCTTTTTGGCTTTTAGTAGACCTGTCTGTGCTAATTCCTTTGCTTGTTCAATCCTCCCTCTGCCAAGATAACATTGTGCTTTTACAAAAAATGTAAATGCGTCATCACTTGAATGTATATTCTTCAGTATTCTTATACTCAATCTGTAATCCGCTTCATTACTTTTTACATAGGCGAGTGAACTCGAAAGACTCTTTTTCTCATCTACATCTCCGATTAACAGTACTTTTTCTAACAGGGTCCCCATTTCCCTATAATACCCTAAATATGAATAGAGCGTTGCTAAATCCCTGAGAAAAGAAGGCGAAGAAAAGGTTCTGGAGAGTTTCTTACACTCTTTCAGGCAACAAACAGCATTTTCTATCTCCATCAATCTGATATGAGCAATAAATTCTGAGGCATTAAGTGTAAACCACAAAGGTGTATTCAGACATCTTCTTTCCTTCCCAAGTATCTGTTTCAGTTCTTTAATTAATTCAAGTTGTTCCTTTGGTTTTCCAAGCCATTCCAGAACTAAAATCTCTTTAATTCCAGCCCATAGGGCAGAATAATGATACCCCTCATTTAAGAATTCTTCACGCAGGTTTTTTACTTTTCTTCTATATTGAGTGTAAGGAATCTTTCCGAAAAGGAAAGATAATTTTTCAAGTTTTCTTTTTGGTGTGAGGTATCTATCAGGTATTTCCTCAAGAATTTTACCATCAGGACAGGAAGGAAGAGCATTCAGAATCTCTGCTGCTTTCTTTATCTTTCCCTGTTTTACGCATTCATTTGCTACAAGTATACCCCTCCTTGTCTCTGGAAGAATGGGAACAAAATCCTCGAAATCATTAGAGATTCTATCTCTTTCAAAACCAGCGCAACCATATCTTTTCCAGATATTCCAGATTCCTTTTATCGAGAGTTCTAACCCTTGCTTATCAAGTAGTGCTCTTGTTTCATTCAGAGTAAGGTTTGGGTTTTTCTCTCTCATTCTGATTACCCTCTCTTCTACATCAGGAGAGACCCTGTTCCACGGTCTTCTATATTTTCTTTTCCTTCTGAGCTCCTCCTCTCCACCCCCATTATACCACTTCACCCATCGAAGGAGTGTATTATAATGTATGCCAAGCTCCGCTGCCTTTCCTCTTAGAGACTTATCCCCGGAAAGATAAGATTTTACAGCTTCAATCCTTTTCTTAAACCGTATACTCATCTGTCACCTTTTTTCTGGAAAAATTATAACAAAAATTACAACTTTTGTCAAGTGAAAAAAATATAAATAAAAGAACTTGTAAATCCTTATAATTAAAGAGTTTGCAGTATCAAAATTTTACACATACTCAGGAAATGATACACAATTTGGCGTATTGTAAATTAGAAATTATAGCAAAGAACACCTGAAACGGGAGGTTTTTATAAAAGCAAAAACACTTTCAATAATGATTTTTTTACTTGTGCACATTTTTTTCTTCTTGACGTTCCCTCAATTATTGAACGCAACCCTCTCATGGACAACAAAGACCTCTATGCCAACTGAGAGATATGATATGGCTGTGGGGATGGTAGGGGATATAATTTATGTTATAGGTGGTGGACCTGGTTTTGTTCCTGTTAGTACAGTAGAGGCATACGACCCACTTTCTAACAGCTGGACAAGCAAAGCCGATATGCCTTATCCTATGCATAGGCTTGCGGCTGCTGTAATTGGTGATATAATTTATACCTGTGGTGGATGGTATGGGATGGGAGCAAAACCCTATACACTTGAATATGACCCTGGTTCAGATTCCTGGATTCAAAAGGCAGATATGCCTGCTGCAAGGTTATACCATGCTGCCGCAAGTTATGGTGGAAAGATGTATGCTTTTGGTGGAAGATATACTTATAACACGGTGTTTGAATACGACCCTGTAGGTGATTCCTGGACCACAAAAACACCAATGCCAACTGGTCGTTACGGACATGCAGCCGTGACAGTTAATGGAAAAATCTATGTTATTGGAGGTCAGGATGGCACAAATATCTTCTCGACAGTTGAGGAGTATGACCCAATCGCTGACAGCTGGACCACGAAAACACCTATGCCTACACCAAGAGCATATCTTACTGCCTGTGTTATGAGGGATACAATCTATGCAATAGGGGGAAGTGATAACACCAAGGCATACCTCAACACAGTTGAGAAATATGTCCCTTCAACAAACAACTGGTCTTCCGAAACCTCAATGCCGACTGCACGTTGTGCTCCTGTCTCTTCTGTGGTTAACGAAATTATATATGTAATCGGAGGAGATAACGGCTCAGCACTTGATACAAATGAAGCAGCAGAGCCTGCAACAGCTATTGAACTCTCTTCATTTTATGCATCAGGCGAGAGAGGGAAGATTAAACTTTACTGGAGCACAGCATCGGAATCAAGCATAGCATACTGGATCATAGAACGCTCTATAGAAGATTCTTACTCAATTATTGCAAAAATCCCTGGAAGCGGCTCATCTCCTGCATCGCACCAGTATACCCATACGGATGAAGAGGTCAAACCAAATCGCAGATATTTCTATAAACTTGGAGCACAGTCCGAGAATGGAATGACAAGATGGTATGGGCCTGTTTCAGCAGTAGCTCAAATAAATACATCAAGTAAATCAATTTTGAATATATCTCCGAATCCCTTTACCACTTCCACCACCATTTCCTTTACCCTTCCAAGTGCACAAGTGCACAAGAGCACAGGAGCACAAGCAGAAGACATAGAGTTGAAAATATATGATATGAGTGGGAGATTAGTTAAGAATTTGTCACTGGTCACTGGTCACTGTCCACTGGGCACTGCCGTATCCTGGGATGGAAAGGATGATGATGGCAAAGTGCTATCTTCGGGCGTCTACCTCTGCATACTTAAGACGGGAAAGGACAAAACGACCCAAAAGATACTTCTTGTGAGGTAGGGTCTAAAAACAATTATCTCTTTATCTTTTTTTAAAAAAAAGTTCTTGCTTTAATCGAAAAAATATATATAATGGTTTTCAGTTGTTCTTTCTTTTGAATTAAAAAATGGAGTAAAATCCTCTCACAGAATGGAGGTACAGTTGAATATAGGAAGAAGGACATTTCTGAAATTTGCAGGATTTGCTGGTTCTTTTCTCCTTTTCTTTTCTACCAAGATTCCACAACTTCTCGGTGGCAAATGGGAACACGGAGAGAAAAATTGGTGGAAAGGAAAGACGTTTCATCAGGATAATGTCAAAACAGACAGAATAGAAGAAGGTATAATCAGTGCTAAAATCGATGGAGATTGGAAAGAATTCAAGGTGAGAGAATTCAGCGAGGATTTTCTGAAATGGAATTTTTCTTCCCGTTTAAAAAAACTTGAAGAAATCGCAAAGATGCTCGAGGGTGAAGGTGAAAGACCGGGTTACGCAGGTCCACATAGCGGTTCTGTAGCAACCTATGGCAGTGGAAGAAAAGACTCAACTTTCACAATAAACAACGCAGTGAAAGGTATGGGGTTCGTTCCCGTCAAAGAAAAGATAAAGGAAGCAATATCTCTTATGGAAGAAACAATATCCGACAAGATGAATGAGAAACTATCTTTTTTAAAGAAGAATTATGATGATTTTACACTCTTTGATAAAACGAGACAGGTTTCTCTCGAACTCTATGCTACTCCTTCTTTTGAGACACATACTTTCCTTAACCTGATGGAAAACCCAATCTGTTCCATTGTTTTCCTTGATATACCCTCTTTTGAATTGAGATGCATAGCACGGATGATTCATCCCGATGACCCTGACGCATCGCCATATGAGAAGGATGTTGTTCGTTTTACCAATTTAGTCCACAGCTATTTCCATGGTAAATTTGAAAAAGTGTTCATCACTACAATCTATTATTTAATAGAAGAGTTTGACAATACACCTGGTGAAAAAAGAGGAATAAGGACTGTCCCTCCCCTTCCAGTTGAGAAGACTAAAGAAACAAAGAACATTAAGGAGTAATTGCAGGAAACGCAGTAGATTTATCCCGTTTGCCTTTCCCTATTTTTTGTAATATTTTTTTCTTTAATAGCTCTTGTAAATCTAACGGTGAAAAGATTACAATAGTAGTTATTTCTATTTTCAGTCCAATTTCGCTTTTATACTTGACATCTATGGATTTCTAACATATAAATTTTCAATATTTTAGTAAACCGAGATTGCTTCGCATTTGTGAAGCAAGAAGAAACGCTCGCAATGGGCATAAAGGTCATGAAATGTTGTTATTTTTTAAAAAACAATACC
>SOKM01000090.1 GCA_004375785.1 Candidatus Cloacimonadota bacterium
TAAAATTTGAAAAGGAGAGAAAATGAAAAAGATAATATTAGTAGCAATTAGTTTTCTCTTATTTATAAAACTTTTTGCTGATGAATATAATCCTACAACACTCATAGTTCCACCTTTCAAACATACCTTTGGATACAGTAAAATCACCCGTTCTGCTCTTAAGATGGCCATCGGTGAAACGATTAAATTCAACAATCCCCAGGGGATAGTAGCTGTGAAACTGCAGGCACTCAATGATAAATCCACGAGTAAGGATGATGCTGAAGTTACTATTTTTGCAGTCAATTCAGGCTCGCACGAGATTGTATACAACAAAGGGTTAAAAGGCATTGGAGTTTTCGGAGAGTTTGGAAGTAGCGATGGTAAATTCTGGAATCCAATGGGAATTTGTGCAAATCCTAAAGGAGATGTCTGGGTTGCTGATACAAAAAATGAGAGGATAGTAAAACTATTCTGTGATGGTATGAACCTTGAATTTGTAAAATCCATAGGAGAATTTGGTCTTTTTAATGGAGAGTTCGATGCACCCTGTGATGTGGCGATGGACCCTCAAGGTAAAGTTTATGTAGCAGACACAGGGAATGACAGAATTCAGGTTTTTTCACCGGACGGAGAATTTCTCTTTTCTTTCTCCGGGACAGCAGATTTCCATCTTATAAAACCAACTGCTGTTGAGGTAATGGATAAAACTGATATATGGACATATCACAACGAAGATTTCGTCGTTGTTGTGGATGATAACAGAACAAGGGTGGTCAAATTCACAAAGGACGGAAAACTTTTATCGAGCATCTCTACATACGCTTTAGGGATAGAGAATGCCAGGCTCGGATTTATTGCACTTGATTACTACAGCAACATCTATGTAACAGATGAAAATAATTCTCAGATTCACATTTTCGATAAAGAACTCATGTTCATAACCTCTTTTGGCAGGGAAGGGTCAGGTAATGCGGAATTTTATCATCCTCGTGGAATCACTATCTGGAAGCGGTTTGGACAGGTATTCATCCTTGAAGAAAACGAAGGGCAGTATTACTGGATAGGAGTAGATGCATATGTAAAAGGCGTCTTTCCAGCAATATTTACAGAAGAAGAACCCGGTGCAACCATTTCCATTTTTATTACACAACCAGCCCATATAAGGGTAAAAATCTTTAAGAAAGAGAATAAAAAACTAATTCGAGAACTCGTTCCGAAATTAAAAAGAGGTATAGGCGAAGAGAACATCGTCTGGGATGGGCTTGATAATGAAGGGAAACTTGTCCTCCCCGGGAAATACAAAATAGAGGTGGAACTGCAACCAACCTACTCATCCAAAAAGGATTTCAGGAAAAAGATAACCTGCTATGCAGAAAGGCAGTAATGTTCTTTTCTATTTTTCTCTTCTTCTCGTTACTTTCGCAAGACACTCTAACAGATAGCCTGCATTACTATCCAACGTTAAAAAAAATCCCTGAACTGGAGGTATCACCCTTCAGGGGTGAACCCTACATCTTCGAGGTAACACAACCATATTTAAATCTTGACGAGAGAACACTCTCGTTCATCGATATTTCCAACCAGAGAAACATTCCCTACCCTCCCGATTTTAACTACTTTTCCTTTCTTCAAAATATCCCTTTCGAGAATACTGATTTCGTTGGATATGTCATATGTCCTGCTTATATTCTGCAAAACCTCTACATTACTCTTTTCCCCTCACCAACTTCTCTCTTTAACAGTAACGGTTCCCCTGCATATTTAAGGTTAAGGGGCTTCAATAAGAAGGTTCCTTTTTCCCAGATAAGGCTTTTCAGAGACAAAGCAAAAAATGAAAATATGCAGTTCACATTCGGAAGAAATATAACAAAATATGGAAGATTCAATGCAGCTGCCGATTACCTTGATGAATCAGAGGGAACAAAACGTTCTATTGGACTTGATACAGAAGTTGACCTTCCTTTTAATACATCTTCCCATTTTATCTTTTTTGATATCAAGGATGAAAAACCCGGTTACCCGATTGAACAAAAACTTCTTTCTTTTTCAGTATCAAGAAAAGAAGGGATTATCAGTCTATTTCAGAAAAGGGATGATGGGAAAGAATATATCGGAGGTGCTTCGGACCTATACCTTGGTTTACCATATCAGAAAATCACCGTCGGTTTTGATTTTCCTTCTTTCGATTCTTCTTACTATCAGGCAATATTTGTTGACAGAATCAATCCAACTCCTTTACTCTATATCGTTCCAAAACTTGTCGTTGATGCAGAAAAAGAGCATTCGCTTTCACTCGGCGCTGGCTACCACCCTCAGGTCAAACTGTTTGTCTACGGAAATGTGCTCTACGACAAAGAAGGAACCATTTACTCATCTATTGGCATCAGAACAAAGAGAAAGAAATCTCGTTTTGAGAGTTTTATCTTCTGGAGAGATGTATTAACAAAGGAAGGCTCTGGTGCTGCCCTTTTCTATAACGGCGAGGTGAGCCCAAACTTCTATCTAACTTCTCTGCTCGTATCAAGACTCGATGGAGAAAATTTTATCTATCTCCAGCCCCTTTATCAAAAACCGTTTAAGAAGGGAAAACTTAAACCCGGCATCTTTTCGGGTATAGGGTATAATCGAGATGGGATGACAGTAAATACAGGCATCGTAATCGAGATAATAGATGTTTCTTTATATTTTGTTTTTGATGATGTAATTGACAGCGAGAAAAGAGAATATAAGTTTGGCGTTCAATGGAATTTCTACGATTAATTCCCCGTGAGTAGCCGCAGGCTTCAGTCTGCGAAAAAAGATGTCATTGTTTACCCCGTTAAATAAAAACATATTCTCTTATAATTTCTATTTAATGGGGCGAGTATCGAAACGGAGCCTGTCCTGAGCGAATGCGAAGGAAGCAATCAATCTCGCCTTGACTTTCTGCAATAGCAGAGCTTGCTCTGCGCCCGAATCGCTTGCCTCGCGTGCCCCGTTAGAAATCCCGCATTTCTAATGGGGTATGATATTTCAATATCATATCGTGGTTAGAAACGGAGATTTTCTAACTGGGTTTACCCTGTGAAATAGGAAAATATCCTGAACATAGTCTTATTTCACAGGGCAAACTTGCAAACTTTTGAAATGTTATCTTTTATTTTTCAGGTATCACAATGTCAGTCCCCGTCCCCAAAAACGTCCCAACAAAAAACTTGACTTTTCACCCATTTTATTGTATCTAATAAGGGGTGGTGTTGTAAATGAGAGAGAATGAAGAGAACGATTCGAGCCCTGATATTGAAAAGTAATACAAGGAGATGTCAATGTTTGACAGAATAACAATAAATCCACAGGTTTTGAGCGGACAGCCCTGTATACGAGGAATGAGAATGCCTGTTCATCAAATTCTTGACCTTATAGCGGCAGGAAAATCTTTTGACTCAATTCTTCAAGACTATCCATATCTTGAGTTAGAGGATATAAAACAGGCTGTTGAATATGCTGCTTGGCTTGCCAGAGAGGAATCTTCAGAGATAGTAGGCTTTAAAAGTTAAGAAAGAATGAAGTTCTTGGTAGATATGCCTCTTTCTCCAAAGACTGCTAAGTTCTTACTTTCTTTAGGGTATGATGCTATTCATTTATTTGAAGTTTCACAAATCACAGCAACAGATTCTGAAATTATAGAAATGGGAAAAAAACAGAACAGAATAATTCTCACAATGGACCTTGACTTTGGGACTATTCTTGCACATACAGGAGCATCAATACCTGGAGTAATTATTTTTCGAATAAGATATGCTACAGTTGACAGGGTCAATTTTTACCTAAAAAAACTTCTTGGTACATTTACTGAGGGAAAAATTAAAAATTCTGTTATTGTTATAGAGGAGACAAGGATAAGACACAGACCTCTTCCAATCAAATCCGAATAAACTATACTATCCACGTAATTCCAGAGAGTCACCAATCATAGACAGGGGATGCCTACCCCTTTAGAAAGATACTTCTAACAGGGTAAACTTGCAAACTTTTCAAATTATATCCTTAAAACTCTATCAAAAACTTAGTCGTATAAACTCTGGGAGGTGGTATCATTCCTTCGTGAAATTTACCCCTTCGTTTCTTCTCAGGGCAGGCTTTGAGTCCTTCGCTTCGCTCAAGGATAAATTCCGCGAAGGGCTCAGGACAGGCTCTGCGGCTGCAATTCTTCTATCGTTATTTCTTTATTGGTGTAGATGCAGATGGAAGCGGCAATATTCAGTGATTCCTTTACAATAGTTTTTGCATCGAGGTCTGAAAATTTCATAAGAGCGGTTGCAGCAGCAAGGGCATATGAGCCTCCCGAACCTATCGCAATGATTTTATTGTCGGGCTCAATAACCTCACCGTTCCCTGAGATGAGTAGAATATTCTTCCTATCAAGAACTGTGAGTAAAGCCTCAAGTCTTCGTAAGTATTTATCGGTTCTCCAGTTCTTTGCAAGTTCTACTGCTGCCTTCGTAAGATTTCCATGAAACTCCTTTAGTTTTTCTTCAAATCTTTCGAAGAGTGTGAATGCATCCGCAACAGAACCTGCAAAACCTGCGAGCACCTTACCATCATAAAGTTTCCTTATCTTCCGTGCTTTTTCTTTAATCACAGTATCTTTTATTGTTACCTGACCATCTCCCCCTATTACTACCTTTCCTTTATAATTCATTCCGAGTATTGTCGTTGCTCTCATTTCTCCCCCTACGTTTAGTTTGTTTGATTATAATGACATTCGAGAATGAGTAAATGAGTAAATGGGTGGATGGGAAACTCACATACTCATCAACTCATTTACACATATTCTGGTTAATCTGGTTTGTTTAGTCACAGCGAAGCGTTTAATTGACAGCATAGCGTTTGTTTACAACGTAGTGTTTGTTTACAGCCGAAGGCATTTGTTCACATCTTACTTGCTCTTTTGCCATTTCTTCATTATGCGCGTGACTCTCTCAAGTGCTCTTTCAGCGCCGAGTTCCTTGAAATTTGCCCTCGACTTCATAAGTTCCTTTTTACCATTCCCTTCATCACCTTCCTCAAACAACGTTAGGCTGAGTTCCAAAAGGGATTTTCCGAGTTCATACTTCTCTTCTCCATTATTCAAAATATCAATAGACATCCGTGCAAACTTTCTTGACTCATCGAGCCTCTTCTCGGTTCTCATATACCTTGCCATCACCCTATAAAATTGTGCTTTTTGAAAATTTGTTCCATTTGAATCAATTAACTCATTAATATTGGATATAAGGCTGGCCGCTTTTGAAAATTCCTTTCTATATATAAAAAGCTCAAAAAGGGTGTTGAGATTATCAATCCTCATTCCTGTAATACCTTTTTCATCAAAGAGCTTTTTCGCCTTCTCAAGAAAATAAGATGAGGTTTTGTAATCACCAAGAAACATATATGCTGCCCCAAGATTATGGTATGAACTTCCCAATTCAATCCCGTCACCAAGTTTTGACTTCAAATTAATTGTTTTCTTAAGAAAGCAAATGGCATCTTCATACTGCCCCTCCTTGAGCAGCAAAGTCCCAAGATTGTTGTAATTCCTGCAAAACAAGGTCGTGAGTTTAAGGAATTCTGCCATCTCAATGCTCTTTTTATAATAGCCTTTTGCTGTCTGCCACTTTCCCATCGTTTCGTTGAGAATACCGAGATTTGTATATGCCCTGTTCTCTTCTTCAATCATTGAACACTTCCTGAAGGTCTTCACTGCCTTTTCAATGATAGATTCAGCCTCTGCAAGTTTCCCCTGGTACCACTTCACTATGCCGAGCCTGTTCATTACGAGCGCTGTTTCATTGGATTTTTTCAAATCCTTATAAATCCTCAGGGATTTCATAAGAAAGTCTTCGCTGAGTTCATATTCGCTCCTATAAAGGAAAATACCTCCGATTGTATCATACCCTTCTGCTTCTTTTTCTCTTATTCTGTATCTTTTTGAGAGTTCTATAGATTTCTTAACATACTCTTCTGCTTTCTTTAACTCACCAGAACGCAGCAGAGTAAGAGCTATCCTGTTTAAAACTGTGCATGATATTGGTGATGTATCAATACTAATTTTAAGAAGTTCATCAAGCGCCAGTGAAGATTTTCCCATTTTATTGTAAAGTTCTGATATTTCCAATTTTGCTTTCGGCGTAAGAGTTGGAGCAACTTCACTTAATGTTCTGTAGAGCTCAATTGCTTTCTCGAAATGTCCATTCATTTCATAACACTTTCCTGCAAGGGAAAGAATCGAGCTATAACGAGTCCCTTGTCTATCATATTTTTTAAGAAGGAAATCAACATATAATTTAGCATCCTTGAAATTACCTTTCTTAACCTCATCTCTGCAAATCTTCTCTGCTATATATCCTGCCTTATACTTCTCACCCGCGAGGTTATAGTGATAGAAAAGCTTTTTAGTCTCCTTTTTATCCTGTCTTTCTAAGGCTTGAGCAACCTTTTTATGAAGAAATTTCTTCTCTGTTCCTGGTATTCTTTCATAGAACATCTCCCGGTAAAACAATCTGAAAGAAAATTTCCCGTCTCCATAGTCATCAATAATCTCAAACTCGATTGGTCTTCTCAATAATCCTATAATTGATTCCATCTCAATCCTTTGAATCTCCTTAAGATAGCTAATATCAAAGTAACTACCAATAACTGAAGATAGGGTTAATAATCCTTTTTCTTCTTTATTCAAGTCTTGAATCCGAGCTTCCAATATGGTCTTCAGGGAATCTGAAATTATACTAACATCCTTAATCTTATTCAGGAGCCACACACCTTTTTTCTTTGATATTATCCTCTTTGAAACGATTGAATTTAGAAGTTCTTTTGTAAAAAGTGGATTGCCCTCCGTTTTCTTAAAAAGGAAAGCGATAAGGTCCCGGTTTACCTTAACTCCTTTAAGGACTGCCTTTACAAAGTTCCCATAATCCCTCTCTTTGAATCTTTCGAGTGAAACGACACTTGTATTATTATTCCTTTTGATATTTTTTATTACATTACTGGAACGGTAACGTCTACCCTCTCTTGCTGCTATTAAAAATAGTACGGGTGCATCAAAAGAACTTTCCCAGAGATGCTCCAAAAGAGAAAAACTGCTCGTATCAACATTCTCAAAATCATCGATGAATATTACAAGAAAGGGATATGAGAAAAAAAGTTCTTTTATTAAAGAGATTATAGACTTAAGAATTCTATAATCCACATATCTTCTCGATGTTTCCTCATTAATCCTTTTCGGGTAAAGCAATGCCAGGAGTTCTTTCCCATATTCAATCCTTTTATTCTTTATAAATGTTCTGATTCCATCTTCCCTCTCAAATAAACCTTTTACAATCTCAATTATGGCATTATATGATGAATAAAAGGGAACATTTACAGGTTTTATCCTTTTGATTGCGCCGCCTCTAATTTTAACATATTCAAGAAACCTTTCACAAAGAAATGTTTTCCCAACTCCTTCCTCTCCTTTCACAAACAAAACTTTACTTTTTCCTTTCACTACTTCATCGAGTTTTTCCCTCATCAACAAAAAAACCTTCTCCCTTCCAATAAGCCTCGTGGGTTCACCCAACAGGACTGGTTTCCCACTCTCCTCCTCATCTTTCATGCAATACTGATTACGCCCGTTTCTTTTTGCCCTGTACAATCTTTCATCAGCTTTCTTTAATAGTCTTTCAAGCACCCTGCAGTCATCAGGGTATAAAGCAATACCAGCACTAAGGCTGAGAGTAAGGTCAGGCTCACCCTTAAAGATTTTTAGATTGATGCCATGAAAGAGTTCGTCTGCAAATTGGATTGACTTATCCTTTCCGTATCGAGGTAAAATTATCACAAATTCATCCCCTCCCATTCTGACGATGTATCCCTTTTTCACATACTCCTTAAGAAAAACTGCCAGAGCAGCAAGTGCCTTATCCCCCCTAATATGCCCGTTACAGTCATTGATAAGTTTAAAATTATCAATATCAATCATAAGAAGGCTGAACCTTCCCTTTTTGCTGAGAGTATCAAAAAGAGGATTTAGAATATCTCTCGTATAGAGACCCGTAAGTTTATCCTTAACAGCATTCGTAAATATTTGATGCATTAAATTTTTTCCTTGGTAGGAGCAACCTCCTGGTTGCGATTTTTCCCGCAGGTGAAACCTGCTCCTACATTTCATAATGTCACCACGATAAATAGTGGTGCTGTTCCCATAATACTCTGATATTCCGATATTCTGATACTCTCACTCACCTGTGACACTTTATCCTTTGACTTTTGTTATCTTACATCTTACATCCTACATCTTACATCATGCATCTTACATCCCTTATCCACCCTCTAACTTACGAGAAAATACCATAATTGGGTGGTTCCTTTGTTATCGTTATATCGTGAGGATGACTCTCTTTCAAGCCCGCATTGGTAATTCTGACAAACTCCGTTTTTTCCTGTAACTCTTTTATGTTTCTTGCTCCCGTATAACCCATGCCCGACCTTAAACCACCTGTGAGTTGAAAAACAACCTCTTTTAATGTCCCTGAATAGGAAATCCTTCCTACTACACCTTCAGGTATAAGTTCTTTCAGGCTTTCCTGAAAATATCTATCCTTACTCCCCTCCTTCATTGCATCTATTGAACCCATTCCTCTATAAACCTTATATCTTCTTCCCTCAAGAATTACAGATTCACCCGGGCTTTCCTCTGTTCCTGCAAGAAGTGCTCCGAGCATCACAGCATTTGCACCTGCAGCAATGGCTTTTACAATATCCCCGGAATATTTGATGCCACCGTCAGCAATAACAGAAATCCCGTGTTTTTTTGCAATCTCTGTTACCTCCATAATGGCTGTAATCTGCGGAATTCCCACACCCGCGATAACCCTTGTTGTACATATAGACCCTGGCCCCACTCCCACTTTTACGGCATCTACCCCAATTTTAATGATTTCCTTTGCAGCAGATGCAGTAGCAATATTACCGACAATAAGAGCAACATCAGGAAAATGTTTCCTGAGCTTTCTTGCAGTATCAATAACACCCTTCGAATGTGCATGAGCAGAATCAACTACAATACAATCTGCTCCAGAATTCAGGAGAGCACCCGCCCTATGAATTGTATCGTTGGAAACTCCAACTCCACCACCAACGAGCAATCTTCCAAACTTGTCCTTGGCTGCTTTTGGAAATTCCTCGATTTTCTTAATATCTCTCATTGTTATTAGACCCTTCAGACAACCTTTTTTATCTACTATAGGGAGTTTTTCTATTTTATATTTTTTAAAAATCGTTCGTGCCTTTGCAATTGTTGTCCCAACAGGTGCAGTTACCAAATGTTCTTTCGTCATCAATGCCTTTACTTTTTTCGATATATCCCTCTCAAATATTATATCTCTCGCAGTCAGGATACCCATTAGTTTACCTTTTTTATCTACAACAGGAACACCTGAAATGGAGTACTCCTCCATAACCTTAACTGCATCACTCAGTCTGCTTTCAGGCATCAGGGTGATGGGTGCCTGAATCATTATGCTCCTTGACCTTTTTACTTTATCTACTTCCTGTGCCTGCCTCATTATGCTCATATTTTTATGAATAATTCCCATACCACCTTCACGAGCTATTGCAATAGCAAGTTTTGATTCTGTGACCGTATCCATTGCTGCACTTAAGATAGGGATATTAAGTTTTATCCTTTTTGTTAATCTTGTTGATATATCAACATCATCGGGAAGAATGTTCGATTTTTGTGGAACCAAAAGAACATCATCAAAGGTTAAAGCTTCCTTTATTTTTTTCTTCATATCCACTCCTTTGTTTAATACAGGTAAGGCAAGATGCCTTACCTGTTATTAGAAATCCACACCATTTTGTTTTAACAGGTGAGGCCCGCTTTCGCTAAAGCTACAGACGGATTGTATCCGCCGAAGTTTCAACGTAGGAGGACTTTCAGCCTCACAAAATTGTATAGATTGCTTCCTCTCTTCCATACAGACTAATAACAAAAAAAGAGAAAAATGTCAATTAAAATTTTTATAGAAATGGAGTCGGAAAAGAAAACCACTGGTCAGGATATTTTCTAACCTCTCTCTCAATCCTGTTTGCGATAATCTGGGTTAAATTTTTGATATTTTCCCTCGTATCCTCCTCTCCCTTAAAATCAATTGCTTCATCTATATAACAGCAGTAAATTTCTTTTCCTTCTTTAATCCTTCTTACAAAAAACCCTGTAATTATTGGACTCTTAGTCACGAGGGATAAAAAAGCGGGACCTTGTGGGAAAATCGCTTTCTTTCCAAAAAAATTGACCTCAATACCTGTTCCTACAATGTCCCTGTCCCCGACAAGCCCTATTACATAACCTTTCTTAAGAAGTTTTCTTATCTTAAATCCAATGGAAGGGTCCTCAAGGGAAAGGACGATGGTCCCAAAGTGCGCCCTGTATCTCTTAAAAAGTTTGTAAAATTTTTCCCCTGGTCCAGCTGACTCGACAATTCCAACAAAAGGAAACCCCAGACATGCTATGAGATTTGAACCAAGCTCCCAGTTTCCAATATGTGCAGTCACTAAAATAACTCCTTTTTTCTTCCTTAAAGGTTTCTCAAGATTTTCCATACCTTGCAACTCTGTTATAGTTACCAGTTCCTTTGCATCCATATGGTAAAGCCTCAGAAAATCAGAAAAATTGTTTGCATAGTTAATAAGTGTTCTAAGGGCAAACCTTTTTAATGTTGAAGTATTCGCTTCCGGTTTCACGAGCTTCAGGACCCCGATTATTGCTCTCCTTCTCCTTTTGAGGAGAACAAATGAAGTGAAACCAATAAACCCTGCAATTCTCTTACTTACAGATCGTGGTATAAAAGGTACAATGAGAGTGAAAATATTGATAAAGAATGCTTTAAGAACATCCAGCATACTCTTATATCCAAACATCAGTTTCATAGAAGTAAGAATAGAAAAAAAACACCTCTTTGTCAAGATAATTCAGCCACAAAACCACAAAGACACAAAGAAACATCTTGACTTTTTAAATTTATTATAATAATATTCCTTTATTATGAGAAAAAAGATATCTATAATCGTGCTGATTATTAGCTTGTTTTGCTATGCAAACCTCTCCCCGGAGAACATAGATGAATATGTCTCAAGAAGAATCAGAGAGGATTTATATTCTCCCTGCATGGATAAAACAATGCAAAGCATTACAGAAATTGGTTCTTACAAAGTCTCCTCTCTCATTCTGCTGAGTATGTATACCTTAGGAAATGAGAACCTAAAAGAGTCGACAAAACTCTCTACGTTTTCAATTGTAGGTGCCACCCTCACCTGTGCTCTTATCAAATTCTCTGTCAACAGAAAAAGACCCTGTGGAAGCAGTCCCAGAATAAATTCATCCTTTCCTGCTGGTCATGCAACAGGGGCATTTGCATTTTCCTATGTTATCGGAAAACGGCACCCCAAAACCTCTATTCCCTTGTATCTCACAGCAACAACTGTGGCATTCTCAAGGGTTTATCTCGGAAGACATTATCTATCCGATGTAATTGCAGGAAGTATTCTCGGCATCACAGCAGGTTGGCTCGTGATGAAAAACGAACAGACCATATTAAAAATAAAATTCTAATATGAAAAATAACAAAAACATTAACAGTGATTTCTTTCAATCTCTTAAAATCCCTGTTGAAAAAAAAGTGAATATCTGTGTGTTAATATTTTAAGAAGATGAAAAAAAGTTGTGAGAGATTTTTAAAAAGCATAGAAGATACAAAGTGGGTCATTCAGAATTTCGATGTGCTCAAAAGAAAATATAGAGGTGAATTCATTGCTGTTTTTAACTGCAAGATTGTCGCACATCATAAGAAAATAGAGGAACTTATGAAAATCGTCGAGTTAGAATTCCCGAAGGATGTGGAATTCATAACAACGGAATTCATAGGCACAAAAGAGATAAAGGTTATCCTGTGATTAAGATGGCAAATAAAAAGGTAGCCGCAGGCTTCAGCCTGCGTTCAAAAAAGATAAGGGTTATCCTGTGATTATAAAGGGTTATTTTCATCGAGACAAAACCCCATTTGTCGATGTCCTGCTCGAAATACCCCTCTACAACATCAAGCGAAAGGTCCCGTTTCTTATTGATACAGGCTCACCCATAACAATTCTTAGCGAGAGGGACGCGAGGAAGTTAAAGATTAATTATAACAGGTTAAAATCTGGTAATGGAAATATAATGGGTCTCGGTGGTTTTGCTGAGACCTATATACTAAAAAAGGTTATTCTGCATTTCTTTACGAAAGCAAAGATGACTGATGTCTCTCTAAAAGAACTTCTTATTTACAGAAATGTAAATAAAGATGAAAATATTATTAACCAGATTCCAAGCCTTCTTGGAAGGGATGTTTTGAGAGAATTTACTCTTATCTTTGATGAGAAAAACAACATCATTTCTCTAAAAAAATGAAAAAAACAGCCACAAAATGTAGCGTCGGGGCCTGCCCTGAGCCCTTCGTTACACTCGAGGGTAAACTCCGTCGAAGGATTTATCCCCGACAAAAAGGTTTTGGGTTGGGGACGAGCCCCAACGCTACAAACGTGAGAGAAACAATAATGTTAAAAAATAATTTAACCACAGAGCCTGTCCTGAGCGAAGTCGAAGGGAACACAGAGTTTTTCTTTTACCATGAAAATTCAAGATTTTAACCGTGATAATCTGTGGCTAAAGGATTCACCGATAGGGGACTGGAGGGAAAATGGATATAAAAAAGATTAGAGACGATTTCAAAATATTAAAGAAAGACGTAATATATCTTGATAGTGCTGCAACATCGCTTACACCCGATAGTGTTATTAAGGCAGTCGAGGGTTATTACTATGATTATAATGCAAATATTGAAAGAGGTGTATATTCATTTTCACAGGAGGCATCGAGAAAGTATGAGGTAGCCCACAAGAAGGTTGCGGACTTTTTTGGTGTTGATGAAAATGAGATTGTCTTCACAAAAAACTGCACTTACGGTATCAATTTTATTGCACATTCCCTCAGATGGAAGAAAGGAGACAGAATAATTACAACCCTCCTTGAACACCACTCAAACTATCTGCCCTGGCTAAGATTAAAAGATAGATATGGGGTAGAAGTTATAAAGATTAAACCCTCAAAAAAAGGTTTTTTTAAACTGAAAGATTTTAAGGATGCAATAAACCCAAAGACAAAATTGGTAGCTGTAACACACGTTTCAAACTGTCTCGGCACCATTGTCCCTGTTGCGGAGATAGGTGAAATTGCTCATAAAAAAAACGCATTAATTCTTGTTGACGGTGCTCAATCTGCTCCACATTTCAAGATAAATCTTAAAGACCTCGGCTGTGACTTTTTTTCCTGCTCCGGTCACAAAATGCTCGGTCCTACAGGAACAGGCATTCTATATATAAAAGATGACTTAAGGGGCAAAATAGAACCTTTTGAAGTCGGTGGTGGAATGATTAAAAGTGTTGATATAGATACTTTCTCTGTTGCAGATGGATGGGAGGGTTTCGAAGCAGGGACACCAAACATTGCAGGGGGCATAGGTTTAGGGGAGGCAGTCGAATATCTCAAAAACATTGGTATGGAAAACATAGAGAGGTACGAAAGAAAACTAACTAAAAAATTATTAAACGGGCTAAAGTCCATTAAAAAAATAACAATCTTCGGTCCTGGTGACCCGAAAAAAAGAACTGGTGTCATACCTTTTAAGATTCCGGATATAAGTCCACACGAGATAGCATTCGCTCTTGATGAGGTTGCAAATATTGCAATACGTTCTGGTTTTCACTGCTGTCATCCATTTCTCAGTTCTGTTTTGAATGAGCAGGAGGGAACGGCAAGGGCATCCCTCTATTTCTACAACACAGAAGAGGAAGTAGATATATTCATACAAACCCTGAAGGAGGTAATTTAAAAGCCAATTTTCCTAATTACTAAATTACCCAATAACCTAATTACGAAATGAATCTGTGTAATCTAATATAAATCGGTGTAATCAAAGAGAATATAATAAAATGATAAAGCGTATAAAAATTAATGGAGAAGAGGTTGACCTTACAATAAAAGACCTGTGCCATAAAAAGGATTTTGGAAATTACAAACTTACTATTGAGAAAAAGATAGAGTTTGACCTTGAGGCAATGTCAAAAAAACTCTCGAAGGATTTCGAGATAGATAAACTCCATAAACTTTTTATGATTATCAAAAAGCCTCCCCTTTCTATTTCCATAGCAAGGCATGGGAGGATTATGATTGAGAAAGTTGTCCCAGACACACCAGATACGGTAATTGAAATAGCTGAAAAGGTCCTTCAAACCATCCCTGGATACGAGGGAATCATAGAGTAGAATCATTACAAAGTGCAGATAGAAGTCATTGAGTCATTTGGTCATGATGTCATTAATTCAAAGATGGGTCATTGCGAGTGCCTGCGAATCTAAACAACAGGTGAGGCTTCCAGCCTCGCATTCTGGAGTAGCAGGCGCGAAACAAGTTTCAAAAGTAACGAATCTAAACGCTACGGAATGAAATGAAGAAGATTCTGCCTTTTATTACTATTGTAATCCTTCTTCTTATTGCCTTCTTCCTTACAAAGAAAAGAGCCGCAGAGCCAGTCGAGGAAACTTTCCTTTGTTTTGATACTTTTGTGAGGTTGAAATTTTATCCTGAAAAGGGGATGGATGTGGAAAGGACTGTAGAAAAAGTGAGAAAGGAACTTGAAAGGATTGACAGCCTTTATGGATATGGAAAGGAAAGTTTCTCCTATAAACTATCAAGGAATAAAAATGGAATAAAAATCACGGAAGAAGAAGGATTTATTCTCAATAAAAGTAAATATGTATCAGAGATAACAGAGGGAGCATTCGACATAACAGTAGGTCTGCTTGAGAATATCTGGGGATTCAGAGAGGACGAACCACATCTTCCAGAAAACGAAGAAATCGCTGGGGCACTTTCAAAGATAGGATATGAAGAAATTACAGTCAACGATAGCTTTGTTTCACTTAAAAAAGAGGATATGATTATTGACCTCGGCGGTATCTCAAAAGGGTATGCAGTGGATAGAGCAGTAGAGATATTAAAGAGAGAAGGAGTAAAGGCAGGAATTGTCGACGCAGGCGGTGACCTCAAGGTCTTCGGAAAAAAACCTGGAGGAGGAAAATGGTTAGTAGGGATACGGGACCCGGAAAATCCGGGAGCTATAATAAAAAAGTTATCCATTGAAGAAGGAGCGGTTGCCACATCAGGAGATTATGAAAGATACTTTACCAAGGATGGTAAAAGATACCACCACATACTCAACCCAGAAACAGGTTATCCTGCTAATGACTGCGTAAGCGTAACCATTATCACAGAAGATGCTATGGTTTCAGATGCACTTGCAACAGGAATCTTTGTTCTTGGACCTGAAAAAGGAATGGCTCTTATCGAAAAACTAAAAGATGTAGAAGGACTAATAATGTATAAGAAGAATGACAGTCTTGAAATCATCAAATCAAAGGGCGTGGAATTCAAATGAAAGAAGCAATGTATTATGAAAAATTGAAAGAGAACAAGGTAAGGTGTAACCTCTGCTTCCACAAATGTCTTCTTACCACGGGAAAAACAGGTTTATGCCTTGGAAGAAAAAATATTGACGGAATACTTTATGCGGTAAACTATGGAAAGACAACATCACTTAGCATGGATGACCCTATTGAGAAAAAACCACTTTACCATTTCTATCCCGGCAGTGACATCCTTTCAATAGCCCCAAATGGCTGTAACCTGAAGTGTCCCTTCTGCCAGAATGCGGAGATTTCGCAGATGGAGATACCTACGAGAGAGATTACTCCTGAAGAGCTGGTCTCTTTATGTGAAAGATACGATTTAATAGGAGTTGCATACACATATTCAGAGCCCCTAATATGGTATGAATTCCTACTCGACGCTGGAACGAGAGTAAAAAAAGCAGGGCTCAAAAACGTTCTTGTAACAAATGGAATAATCGAAGAAGAACCGCTGAAGAAAGTTCTTCCTCTAATAGATGCATTAAATATCGACCTCAAATCTATCCGGGAAGATTTCTATAAAAAGATGGTAAAGGGAGACCTGGCATCTGTCCTGAGGACAATTAATATGGCACACAGGACCTGCCATATTGAACTGACAAACCTTCTTATAACTGGCGTAAACGATAGTGATAAGGATATTGAGAGCCTGGTAGATTGGGTCTATAACCTTGATGCATCTATTCCACTCCATTTTTCAAGATACTTTCCCCATTATAAAATGAATAATCCACCCACATCTCAGGAGAGACTTGAATTCTCATACAGAAAGGCAAAGGAGAAACTCGATTATGTATATGTGGGAAATATTTATATCCCTGATACAAACAATACATACTGCCCCAAATGTGGAAATCTGCTAATAGAAAGAAGCGGATTTTACGGGGCACAGATAACAGGCTTAGATGGTAAAAAATGCAACAAATGCG
>SOKM01000230.1 GCA_004375785.1 Candidatus Cloacimonadota bacterium
AAGGGGCTCATAATATATTCTTCCCTTTAATACATCTGGAAGATAACCCTCAGGAACAAATGCAGCGGGATAATTGTGTGCATATTTGTAATCTTTGCCGTAACCTATTTTTTTCATAAAATAGGTAGGAGCATTTCTTATACGAAAAGGCACTTCTGCTCCTGGAACATTATAAACATCGTCCTTTGCCATTTCGTATGCCTTATAAACAGAATTACTCTTTGGTGATGTAGCAAGATAGACCGCAGCTTCTGCCAGAGCAAGACTGCATTCGGGCATTCCTATAAAATGGACCGCTTCTTTTGCAGAAACTGCAAGGGTTAGTGCAAATGGGTCAGCCAGGCCAATATCCTCAACAGCCATCCTTACGAATCTCCTTGCAATAAAGAGTGGGTCTTCACCCGATTCAAGCATCCTTGCGAGGTAGTAAAGTGCGGCATCAGGGTCACTTCCTCTAACACTCTTGTGCAATGCAGAAATCAGGTTATAATGTTCCTCCTGTTTTTTATCATAGAGAAGTGTCTTCTTCTGTGCTACATCCTCCACAACTTTTATATCAATCCTTTTCTTTTTTTTCTTTGTCGGGAGTACATTATATGAAATCTCAAGGATGTTAAGAGCAATCCTTGCGTCTCCGTCTGAGATATTCATTATGAAATTCATAGCATCGTCTGTTAGCTCTGCCTTTCCTTTGAGGCCGGTATCAGATTTTATTGCATTCTCGAGAACCTTTCTTATTTCATCCTGATTCAATTTTTTTAATATGTAAATCTTTACTCTTGAAAGAAGAGCAGAGTTTATTTCAAAAGAAGGGTTTTCTGTGGTTGCTCCTATAAGGATGAGTGTTCCATCTTCCACATAAGGAAGGAAAGCATCCTGCTGTATCTTGTTGAATCTGTGAAATTCATCAACGAAAAGAATAACCTGCTTTCCTTTGAAATCCCTTTTCATTTTTGCCTCTTCAATCACCCCTCTAATTTCCTTTATGCCCGAAAGTACAGCACTGAAATTTATGAAGTGTGCATTGTTATATTTTGCTATTAAAAAAGCAAGTGTCGTTTTTCCACTTCCAGGAGGTCCCCATAGTATCATTGAAGGAATCTTCCCATCTTCGATCGCTTTTCTCAAAGCCTTTCCTTTTCCAATTAAATGTTCCTGTCCGATGAATTCACCAAGTTTTGTAGGTCTAACCCTGTCTGCAAGTGGATTTTTTTCTATTTTTTGATTCCTTTGGAAAAGCTCATTCATCTTGCTCTGGTCCACCTGTCAACTCCTCGATACCGTCATCAATAATAAGGATTGTCTCTTTTATTTTCACACCGCCCCAGTCTGGGAGATAAAGGGCTGGCTCCACGACAAAAACCATACCGGATTTCAAAACCTCCTGGCTATTGGGTGCGAGTGAGATGCCGCCTTGAACAAGTCCTGTTGATTCTCCGAGCGGATGAAAGAAAAATTGTGAATGTCCCATCTCTTTGAAGTAATCCCTGACAACTGCATCAGCCGCTGATGCGATGATACCGGGTTTGAGAAATGCCTTCATTTTTTTATACGCAGAAAGAACGATATCATAGATCTCGTTCTGTTGTGCATCTGTCTCACCATAAAAAAGGGTTCTTGCCATCTCGGCAATGTAGCCCTTATATACACTCCCCATATCCATCAGAATTGTGTCATTTTCTTTCAACCTCTCCATTGTAGATACAGGATAGATGTTCGCAGTCTTTCTTCCAAATGCAACCTTTGTTGGAAAAGCCCTTTTTTCACTGCCTTCTTTATAAAGTTCAACATCAATGATGTTTCTCAATTCTATCTCACCGCATCCCTCGACAATTTGAGCCTTCACTTTTTTAAAAACATTTCTCAATATTACTGCGGACTTTCTGATAAATTCGAGCTCTTCATCTGTCTTGACTGCTGCTAAAGATGGAATTGGATTTTCTACCCTCACACAGCCATCCGATGCATCAATGTATTGTGCACTTATAAGCCCTATTGTTTCAATTTTTTCCTTCTCTATTATTTCCCTGACCTCTTTTATGTATCTAAAATGCTTTTCAATGAACGCTCTTGTTTCTGCCTGAATGATTTCTACACTTTTCGGGAGATATTCCTTTACTATTGATAACGTCAGGGGGGTTGATATAATAAATATCTTTTTATGTGTAATGAGAAGTATGCAGTTTAATTCGATATAATTATACGACTGGTTTATGTGCAAAAGATAGAGCATATCGAAAGGTGAATCGACAAGCAGGCATTCTATTTTTATTTCTTCTAAATATTTCCTGATTTTTTCAATTCTTTCATTCATTATCAACCTCTCCCTTAAAACACAAACGCACAGAGATGGGAAAGAAGACATAAAGGATTACATTTTGTTTGTCAACAGGGATTTTAAGAGATTGAAAGAAAAGTTTATTTTTATTATTTTTATATCTCTTATATTCTCTTTCAATCCCTGTTAATATCATTTTCATGGTCTCTGTGTTTTAGTTTTCCTGTTAGATATGAAATTTTCATTCTCCTTAAATATTTATCTTTCGGGGTTAATCTGTGTGCTGTCCTTTTTTAAGTCCTGGTGCTTCAGGTTCCATAAAAGGCTATATATCTCCTTTTTTGCAAGTACTCTTTTCACGTATCCTCTGGTTTCGCTATAAGTAATCATATCAA
Organism: Candidatus Cloacimonadota bacterium; assembly: GCA_004375785.1. Taxonomy (GTDB): domain Bacteria; phylum Hydrothermota; class E44-bin80; order E44-bin80; family E44-bin80; genus E44-bin80. The sequence goes on from SOKM01000230.1 coordinate 2,674, forward strand.
AATATGTTGGAAAATCATCTCCCCATTTTCTTTTCCACTCTTTGGCTTTCCCCGCACCTGCATTATATGCTGCAAGACTAAATTCATATTTCCCAAACTTATTCTGGAGTTCTGAAAAATGGGCAGCCCCGAGTTCAATACTCAATTCAGTCTTTTTCTTTAATTCTTCAGGCCCGGAATAATCAATGTTGAAATTTTTTGCAACCTCCTCAGCAACTTCAGGCAAGAGCTGTGTGAGCCCTATTGCATTTGCAACTGATACTGCATTTCTCTGATACGCACTTTCCTGATGGATAAGGGCAACCATAATCTCTGGTTCAACACCATATTTCCTCGATTTTTCTATGATTGTAGGCAGGTAGAGGAGCGGATATTCTATTTTCAAAAGTTCTGCTGGTGCCTTTGAGAAATAACTCCCTGGCGACCTTCCTTTTACCTTGAGCGAGTAAAGTATCGATTCATAATCGAAACCTTTTTCCTTGAAGAGTTTTGCAAGGGTGTAGGCAATGATAGTGGTCTGGTTGATGTGTGAAAAGGATTTCTCTGCTTCCTTTGCAAGCCCCAGCTCAAGAAAAACCTCTCCTCTATACCAGTATATCTTCTCATCATCTGTCAGGGACAAAACAGTATCAGTCCAGGTTGAAAGCCATTTTTTGGTGTTATCCTCCTCAGTAGTAAGATTGTTGCCACCAAGATAGAAAGAGAAAAAACCAAGAGGGGTTTTCTTCTTGATTAAACTCCATAGAGAATCCCTTTTAGCTGTTTTACCTTTTTTCTCTTCCAACCTACCGAGCCAGTAAAGTGAAGAAACATAATTGCTTCTCCCTTTTCTTGACATATCGAGAGCCTTCGTAAAGAATTTCTTTGCGAGAGACAGACTGTCCATTCTGTAACTTAAAATACCTCCCCGTAGCATTGCTTTGTATACATAATCACCTTTTTCAAATACTTCCTTCATATCTTTATAAATTACAAGTGCTGAATCAAAATTTCCCTCATCCTCTTCCAGGAGTGCCGAGAGGTAGATTGCATTGACTGCAAGTTTTTTCTTTTTGTCCTTTCCAGCAGCACTGTAAGTCTTTTTTGCACTTTTATAATCACCTATCTTTTCTTCTGCTCTGCCAAGATAGTATATAATGGTTTCTCTTTTTTCTGGATACCTCTTCTTTAATTTTTTAAATATCTGCACCACTTTTTTATTCTGTCTCAGTTTGTAGTATGACATGCCGAGAAGATAGAGAGCATAGTTATTAGCGGAATCCTTAATATATTCCTCAAGAAGATTTCTTGCATTTGAGTAGTCCTTTCTATTGTAGCAGAGTTGAGCAAGTTTCATATAATCCTTTTTCAGGAGTTTTGAAGCATTCATAAGTTTAATACCTGCACTGTATGCGGCTTCCTCGCTATCATCAAGAATCCTTTGATATAACTCAAAAGCCTTTTCTTCATCCTCCAGGGCTAAGTATATGTTTGCCCTTTCCAATTCAAGAATATTTTTCCTTTCAGGAAAATCTTTTTGCATTAAGGAAATAAATCTAAGTGCTTCATCATATTTTTCATTTTTCGTAAAATAATCCAACAGGTCGCCAGCAACAATGTACTTTTCGTCCTCGTTCTTAATTATCTTTCCAAGTTTATTGAAGAGGTCGACTATACTTTCAGGGACCCCCTTTGCGACCTGGCAGTATGCAATCCTTGTGCTTAAAAAACCTGAGATTTCATTAAAGGAAGGTGCGAGAGCAGTATAGATGGATTCTGCCTCTGTTATATCTCCTCTCTTCTCAAAGCAGATAGCCTTTTTTAGAGAGGAAATTTCTCCATCTCCAAGATATGTCAAAGCATTCTCATAATCTTCTGTTCTATAGTAAAGTTCTGCAAGCATAGAGTCAAAATCCGTATCCTGCGGAACTACATTTTTGTAGTTTATGATGAGTCCTATGGCTTTATTGTATTCCCTGAATCTCTCATAAAGTTTTATAAGGTCAAAGATTCCTTCCTTTGATGTTTTATCGATGAAAAGCAAAAGGTTATAGAGGTCAAATGCTTCAATAAAGTTTTCATTCTCAACCGCTTCTCTTGCCTTATACAGGGTTGTCTTTGCAATGACATTTTCTCTTTTTGTATCAGTAAAAAAACAGCTGAGAAGGAATAGTGAAAAGATAACAAAAAAGGATTTTATAATAGTTTGCTTGATGAAAATTATGTTTTTTTTAAATCTTTGCTTATTCATAGATTTAATCCTGTTAGTAGTAACTCGTTCTTCATAAGTCAGTTACATATTACTTCACAAGAAAGACAAAGTCAAGGAAAAATTTAGCCACAAAGGCACGAAGACACAAAGAAATTTTATTTCTAATTACCTAATTGAATTACAGCGTAGCGTTTATTTCCAGCGTAGCGTTTTATTACAGTGGAACGTTTTATTTACTTCGGGAGGATGATGTGGGGATAACGTTCGTCCCTCTTTTCTTCCTTTTTTTCTGATTTCGCAATCTCAGGCACTACTAATGTTTTTTCTTCTTCTGGAGATACAACCTTCTTTGGTAAGAAATCCATTATGTACCTCCAGAGCTTGGGGTCATCTGAAAGTGGATGTTTTTTTACCTGTTTTGCAAAGAGGATGAGGAACATTGGAATGTGTTCGGGAAGTATCCCCATTGCAAGAAGTCTGTAAAAGGCACTAATACTGTATAACATTTGCTCAGATGCCTCTTTTTTTTCAACAGTAGCAGCAAGACGTTCTTTTGTCTTTTTAAGAAAGTCGGGCGTTATAACATTCCTGATTCCTTTTTTTATGAAATCAATGGGTTTTTGTTCGGGTTCTTTCCTTGCCGATTCAAGATATTTATTAAGTTTTTCTTTGTCAAATTCTATATTCCTTAATTCTTCTGTATCAGCGAGGGGAATGGTTGCAAGCATCATATTATTTAAAACTTCTGGCTCCACCTTTTTTTTTGATATTTTTGGTGGGATTTTTTTCTTAATCCTTTTTTTACCTCTTCTCTTTGCGAGCCTGTCTCTGACCCTTTTTTTCTTTGTTTTCTTACTCATCTTTTTTGCCCTCTATAAGGGTTTCGAGGTTTTTTTGCAGTCTCTCAATCTTTGAAAGGAAATCTGCCCATTTTTTTTCTGTCCTTTCTACAACATCCTTTGGTGCTTTCTTGAGAAATTTTGAGTTTGTCAACTTTCTATTGAGCAGAATAGATTCTTTTTTCAATTTCTTTATTTCCTTTGTTAGGCGTTCCTTTTCAATTTCGATGTTGATAAGACCTTTAAGTGGAACATAAATCTCCAGGGCTTCTATGACCCAGGATGCTGAAAATGGAGGTTTTTCAAGATTAAGTCCAACCGTTAAAGAATCTACCTTTCCAAGTTCCTTGATATATATTTCATAAGGTGCAATCCAATCAAGTGCAAATGCTTTTGATGAAGTAATTATACATGGTGAAAGTCTTTTTGGGGGGATACTCATTTCTCCTCTGATATTTCTTAGAGCCATTATAATCTCTTTTAAGATTGCAAATTCCTTCTCAATATCCTCTTTTATAAGTCCTTTCTCGCGAGTTGGCCAATTACTTATTATTAAGGTTTTTTTGCTGTGTGACAATCTTTGATATAGTTCTTCGGTAATAAAGGGTATAAATGGATGTAGAAGTTTTAAGAGTGTGGTCATTCCCTGTGTCATAACAGAGCAAATATTCTGGTTTATTTTCTTATCTCCACGTTTCAAGATGGGTTTGAGCATTTCGAGGTACCAGTCACAGAATTCGTGCCAGAAGAATTCATAGAGTGTTTTGGCAGCATCGTTAAACCTGTAATGTTCCAGCATTGAGGTGATTTCTGGGATGAGTTTCTGAAGTTTTGAGAGGAGCCATTCGCCTTCTTTTGTTTCTGGAACAACTTGTTGTTCGTCAGTTTTTATGTTTTCATTCTCTGTTGTGGTTGTAATAAATCGTGCTGCATTCCATATTTTGTTCACAAAATGTCGACCCACCTCAATTCTTTCTGTGCTGAAAAGCACATCCTGTCCCTCCGGTGTTATAAAAAGAAGTCCAATCCTCAGTGCATCTGCACCATATTCTTCAATAAGGTCGAGTGGGTCAGGAGAATTACCAAGGGATTTTGATAGTTTTATTCTATTTTCATCCCTGACCATTCCATTAAAATATACATTCTTGAATGGAATCTTGCCTGTAAATTCTAAGGATGCCATAATCATCCTCGCAACCCAGAGAAAGATTATATCCCATCCAGTAATAAGGGTATCAGTAGGGTAGAAATAATTGAGTTCTTCTGTTTCATCTGGCCATCCCAATGTAGAGAAAGGCCAGAGCCAGGATGAAAACCAGGTATCAAGAACATCTTTATCCTGTGTGAATTCAGAAGAACCACATTCACCGCACTTTTCTGGTTTTTCAACTCGAACAACAAGTTCGTTGCATTTATCACAGTACCATACAGGAATTCTGTGTCCCCACCACAGCTGCCTTGAAATACACCAATCCCTTACATTTTCGAGCCAGTGAAAATAGACCTTTTTCCACCTTGGCAGGTGAAATGCGACATCGCCTCTTTTTACCGCCTCAATTGCCTTTTCTGCAAGTGGTTTCATTTTTACGAACCACTGGTCAGAAAGATATGGTTCAATTATTGTGTTGCAGCGATAGCAGTGTCCAACAGAATAGGTGTGCTCAGTAACTTTTTGCAGCAATCCCATCTCTTTTAGATCTTCTATCAGTGCTTCTCTGGCATCGAATCTATCCATCCCTTTATATTTCCCCGCTTCATCTGTCATCTTTCCATCATCATCTATAACAAAGATGAAGTCAAGATTATGTCTTTTTGCTATCTCAAAGTCATTAGCATCGTGTGCCGGAGTGACCTTTACGAGACCTGTTCCAAATTTCGGGTCCACAAAATTATCTTCTATTATCTTTATTTTTCTTCCAATTACTGGAATAACAACACTTTTATTCTTATATGGTTTATACCTATTATCTTCGGGATGAAATGCAAGTGCTGTATCACCGAGCATTGTTTCAGGCCTTGTTGTGGCAACATTCAGAAATCCTTTTTTCCCTTCGATTGGGTATTTTATATAGTATAGTTTCCCTTCTGTTTCAATGTGTTCAACCTCATCATTGGAAATTGCTGTTTTACATCGAGGACAATAGTTTATTATATAATTGCCTCTGTATATTAACCCTCTTTCATAGAGCTTACAGAAGACCTCCTGAACCGCTCTTGAAAGTCCTTCATCAAGAGTAAATCTCTTCCTTCTCCAGTCACACGATGAACCGAGTTTCTTTAATTGGGCAATAATCCTTTGTTCATAGGTTTCCTTCCATTCCCATACCTTTTTAACGAAATTTTCCCTACCCAAACTATGCCTTGATTTCCCTTCCTTTCTGAGTTCCTTTTCAACCTCATTCTGGGTTGCTATACCAGCATGGTCTGTCCCTGGAAACCATAGGGCTGAATAGCCCTCCATCCTCTTCCATCTTATCACAATATCCTGAAGAGTCATATTTAGAACATGTCCGACGGTCAGAATTCCTGTTACATTTGGTGGGGGGATAAGGATAGTATAGGGTTTTTTGTCCTTATCAATTTCTGCGTTGAAGAGTGCTTCTCTTTCCCAGAAATCATACCATTTCTCTTCTATGCCTTTCGGGTCGTAAAATCTTTCCATATTTTATTCCTTGAGAGATATTTCATAAAGGAATTTAATAATTCCACCTTTTATGTCCTTAATTTCGCCCGCATCATTTATTTCGAGCCCTAATTCTGAAATTGTTAATGCTGGAATTATCCTTTCATTTTTTCCTTCTTCAAGTATCCTGTAACCTATTCTTTCTATTGTAAGACCGTATTTTTTTAGTTTATATGCGACTATCTTTGTTTGTGCAGTTGCAAATTGAAATGTTTTATCGAGAAGATACCTGGAAATTTCCGTTCCCGAAAACCCTCTTTCCCTTTTTTCCTCTAAAACAGGTTCAATTATTTCTATGTTCAGGAGCAAGTTAAGTAAACTTGAACTATCCATAAGGACAACTGAACTTTCAAGGTTTCTTGCCTTTGAGTAGAGGTTGGCGTCTCTAATAAGATTTCCTGTGATATCAGGGTCTCCAAAAGCATTTATAGAAAAATGGATATCTTTTTCAAGATGCCCGCTTGCTATCCCTATCCCTATTTGAAAAATTTTCTTGTATGAAGGAGGAAGTTGAGCATAACTCATACCCTTAAAAAATAGTTCTCTACTCTTTTCTTCCTTGAACCAGTCTGAATACTCGTTTATATTTTTACTGACAAATTTCTGTGCTTCTAACATCATCTCCTTTGCCGTAAGGATTGCCATCTTTGCAGCTTCTTCCCCTTCTTTCAGATTTAACTCTTCTTGCTTAAATCTCACCCTTAACCATTCATTTCCAATCTTTCCAGGTGCATATATTTTACCAAAAAGTTCCCTTGAATTGTCTGAAAAGAAAAGAATTCCACCATCTCCTGTATCTTTTACAGGGAAAGCACCGTATTTTTCAGCAACCTTTAGCATCCTATTACTGAATTTTTTACGTATGGAACTCTCCCTTCTTGCGTCCGACAGTTTTGTTCCCATAAAAGTTGAACCTCTTATATCATATACCAGGACAGAAACCAATCTGGAAAATCTATCGACCAATTTTGTGATTATATTGATATTCTTACTCTCAGGCTCTTTTTCTGTAGAGATAGGATAATCACCCATCTTCAGGAATTTTTTTTCTGGAATTAGAAAATCACCTACATAGAGTGCCTCTTTTTCAAGAAATGGTAAACCTTTACTCCCTTCTGTTATTACGATAGGTGGCCAGGTAGAGAAAAATTTCATTAAACTATTCTCTATATAAAGTGGAATAATTACATCTTCAAAGCATTTTAAGAACCGTAATAAGAACCTATCGGGAAAATATTTCTTGCTCATAAAATGTTTCTCGATGAATTGATGAATAATTTCTTTTTTTTCTTTTTTCTCAGAGAACTTTAAGATTTTCTCTGCTTCGGCAAGGATTTTTGGAGGCAGCTTGGCAATAGTCTTCCCGTAATGCTTAATAAAAGCAAAATAGAAATTTGATAAATATTCAATTTTGGGAACATTGTCAAGAGCTGAGGAGTATTTTACAAGTTCATCATTGTTTAGTGCTTCTAACCTTCTGAAGTCACTTATTGTGGTGTCGAGTTTCTTCTTCCTTTTCATAAGCTCCCTGACGGCCCAGATTTTTTTGGTTATAAAACTGTCCAGGATACCTGATTTTTCGGTCACTTCATCGAGAGTATTACCATTTTTCCCATTCTTAATACTTTTTATTTCGGAATTTATGGAATCCCATAATATCTTGCTTATTTCATCAAAACCTTCAAAGCTTTTCTCAATCTCTCTCTCAAGAGCGAGTTTTTTCTTCTCTAAATCTGAGAGTCGTTTTGCAACAGACTGTTTTATTGTCTTATTTATTTCTTCTGCTGCTGCTTTTGATAGAGGAATCTCAATATTTTTGAGAAGGTCATTCTTGTTTCTTATTTCAAGAGAAAAAATAGTATGCAGTAAATTTTTTTCTATCGTCTGCTTAAGTTCTTCAAAAAGCATGGCATAAAGGCTATTAAAGAGTGTCAATGAGAATCCTTTTGAGAGAAGGATATGCTCAAGGTCACTTGAATCAATTTCAGCGATTGTGCAAGCGAGAATGGGAATCTTGAGAAGAAATTCATCTAAAAATTTGTTGATTTTCTCTTTCAAAGGAATTCGACTCTTTAACCTCACAAAACCAAAGATACTATTTGTTAGTCTTGTTATTTCGTTTTCTAACTTTTTCTTAAATTCCTTTGCTCTATCCTTTGTTTTGTCTCTGAGAAGAGAGGAGAGCATACTCTTAATTACGATATGGAATATTATTGCTCCAGACTCATAATTTTTGCTGAATTTCGTAAAATAAGGGACGAGAGTATTCTCGAGGGTTTTTCCTGATTTCTTAATATTTTCAAGAAAGAAGTCCCTGCCTGTTTCTTTCTCTAAGATATCTATAATGCTGTTTACATAGGCATAAAGAGATGTCTTTAACTTTTCGTCAACAATAATATATATGGTTCCTGTATCAAGGAAACTCCTTATTAAAGCAATTACCTCATTGGGAAAACCTGCAATATTCCATTTATACTCTATCTTAAGAAGGTTATTTTTAAATTCCTCTTTTTTAGCAAAGATAGAACTCAAACCTGTTTTTCCTTTCCCGCTGTATATGGCTTTTTTTTCAATTTCTTTCATTGTTATATTCATTTTTTCATTCATTGGAACATATAATATCAGCACAACCCAACTTTGTCAAGTGTAAAAAAAGAGATGTGCTGCTGGGCTACTGTTTTAGGAGAGAATAACTCGTTTTTTTCTTGACTGAAGGATATGGGTGTGATATAAAAACATTAAAGAGAATATGGAGAAAGCACCTCGAAACTGAACACTAACAATATCAAAAGAAGAAAGAAAAAGATATAGTTCGAGTCTTCTGACGGACTCAACGAATAATTCCTGAAGGAGGTTTTTTATGAAATATTACCTGGGAAAATTTCTTACAGGAATGGTGATACTTCTCTGGATTATTTCCTTATTTGCCCAGAGTCCTGATACCCTTAAGACAAAAACAAGTTACTGGACAAAAACATATGGAGGGAAATTTAGTGATGTGGGATATTCAGTTCAGCAGACATCGGACAATGGATACGTTATTGCTGGGGTGTCGAATTCATTCGGTCCTGGTTTGTGTGATGTTTATATTATAAAGACAGATAGAGAAGGTGATACTATCTGGACAAAAACTTACGGAGGGAAAAAGAGTGATTTTGCTTTTTCAGTTCAGCAAACCTCTGATGGTGGATATGTTGTTGCAGGTTTCACGTGGTCGTTTGCAGAAGGCTTTCGGGATGTTTATATTATAAAGATTGATTCGAGTGGAAGGATTATCTGGACAAAAACATATGGAGGGAAATTTAGTGATGTGGGCTATTCGATTCAGCAGACCTTTGATGGAGGATACATTGTTGTAGGATCGACATTTTCATTTGGTAAAGGAGATTATGATTTGTATTTAATTAAGACTAATGAAAAGGGTGATACTCTATGGACAAAGACCTACGGAGGAACAGGTGATGATTTTGGGCGTTCGATTCAACAGACATTTGATAGTGGATATATTGTAACAGGATATACAAATTCGTTTGGTGAAGGTGATCAGGATGTTTATCTTATAAAAGCTGATGTTGATGGTGACACTGTTTGGACAAAGACTTATGGGGGAGCAAAAACTGATGAAAGCTTTTCGGTTCAACAGACCTTAGCCGGTGGCTACATAATTGCAGGATGGACAGCCTCTTTCGGCGAAGGAGATTTTGATACATACATTATTGAGACAGATGCCAATGGTGATGTCCTATGGACAAGGGTTTTGGGAGGGCAAGATCAGGAAAGAGCCACTTCAGTTCAGTTGACTGTGGATCGCGGATACATCATTACAGGTTATACAAAGTCTTTCGGAAGAGGTATAGCGGATGTTTATCTGATAAAGATTAAACCATAGAAATCTTACTTATGGGTTTCTGTTCTATCTTCATACCCACATTTTTATTTTTTATTTTTTTAATTCATCTCTTCAAAAATTACTTATTCGTTATTTGTCATTAAATCATTATTGAATTGGGAATGGTGAAACTGCAAATTTTGCACTCAGAGTGCAATTTTTGCACCCACTTAAGTGTTTGCATAATAAGAACTTGTTCACAAGAGGCAAATTTTGCACACTTTTTTTAAAAAATAAAAAATTTGTGAAAATGTAAGTTGTTGTTGTTAAATGAGTTACCAAAAGAGCAAACCTGGCACGATTCTTGCATATAAATAATAATATAAGAAGAAGATGTATAAAGGTCAAAGATAGGTGTTTATGAATGTGAGGTAATAACGAAAATTTTTATTTTTTTCTTTGTTTTATTATTTTTAGTTTTTTCCTTATTCCCGACACTTTTGTTATCCCAACCCGCTGATTTTTATGGTGGTACAGAAAATGATGACTGCGCAAATCATCAAGAAGGATATCCACCTTTCAGTCCACCTGGTTGGTCAAATGATACAATTATAAGTGTTAATGATGCAAAGGAATCAATCCATTCAGACATTGAAGTTGACTTGAATAAAAATATACATATTGTCTGGAAGGACAACGGTTCGGCAACAAATGGGATATACTACAGAAAATATGACGGCTCAAACTGGGGTGCAATAATTGACCTGAGCAATTCTGGAATTAACAGTAATTCTCCTACAATTGCCACAGACACAGGGGATAATCTTCATGTCGTTTTTCTGAGATGGTCTGGTGTGCCTTTCGCTAATTACAACGTGAGCTATAAGAGATACGATGATTTAGGTGGAACCTGGAGTCCTGAGGAGGTCATAACAACAGACGACGAGCTTGGTCTCTCTGCAAGACCAAAGGTGGTTTCAGACAGCAATATGAATGTTTATGTCTTCTGGCTCGATGAGAGAGATACACCTTTAACCATCTGGTATAAGGTCAATGATGGTACAGGCTGGGGACCTGATATAGATATAACGGGCGGTGCAGCTTCACCTAATGGATACTTTGGTGTCACGGTCTCACCTGACGATTATGTCCACCTCTGCTGGCAGGATTATAGAAGTGGCACTGCTGAGTTATATCACAAATTTTTCGATGGTTCATCTTGGTCTGCAGAAGGGGTTGTCACAAACGATGGGGCAGCAAGAGTTTATCCAAGAATGGCACCCGATGTTTCTAACAACATCCATCTTTTCTATGGAGGTTCTGCAAAACTTCATTACCGAATGTGGGATGCAGTAGCACAAACCTGGGGTGGCTCACAGACATTTTCCACTGCTTTTTTCCTTCCCCACGCAGACATTGCAGTTGATTTATTAACCGGCGATAGACATGTTGTCTTTTATGATTTCGTCCCTCCCCCCCAGATATTCTATAAAAAATATGATTTTTCAACAGGAACATGGGAGCCAGATCTACAATTGACCATTGCTGCAGGTGATTCTTATGACCCTCAGATAGCAACCGATAGTGACAATCTTGTCTATTTAACCTGGTATGATTACCGATGTGGAACTGGACAGGAAGAGATATTTTTCAAACAATCCCTTCCAGAGATACAGATTCAGTTATCAAGTTTTATAGGTTATTCTATGAATGAGAAAGTTTTCATTACCTGGAGAACAGAGAGTGAAAATGGAAACTTCGCCTGGAGGCTCGACCGCTCATTTGACCCGAAAGGAGAGTTTAAGACTGTCTATTATAAAAAGGATGATGAGCCTACAACCCCGAAACCCACTGAATACCATTTTATGGACGAAGATGTTTCTGTTGGAAAGATATACTACTACAAACTTGCTGATGTAGACATCAATGGAAAGATTACCTGGCATTATACTATAGCTGTAAGGGTCATTGGGAAGAATCTTCTTGTTGAACCAAGGTTTGCACCCAATCCTTTTATGGAGAGGGTATCCATTGAATATGCTGTTACCTATTCAGGATTTGTTTCACTCAAGATAATGGATATAGGAGGGAGGGTTGTGAATAGACTATTCGAAGGCTATCAAAAGGAAGGAGTATATACAAAAATCTGGGATGGAACTGATTTGAGAAATAAAAATGTACCTGAAAACATTTATTTCATACATCTTGATACACCAAAAGAAAGTTATACACGAAAACTTATAAGGTTTTGATTTAATACCCCCCTTATAAAAAAAATCTCTATGTGTCCTAAACTTTTCCTTGAAAATTTCTCCTTATTATGATATGTTGATATGAGATGAAAAAATGGCAAACCTGTGATAACCAACAAACTGTTCATGCAAGATTCTGTCTATTAAAACATTAAAGAAGTCTTACTTATGGGATTCTGGTCAATTTTTTTACCCGCATTTTTAGCTTTTATATTTTCAATTATTCTGTTTTATCTTACGAAATTAGTATCGAATACATTGGAGAAGAAAAGGTTAGAAGGAAACCTTATTAACGAATTTGAGCTCAACGAATTACTCCTGAAGAACTTATTGAGGGAATTAGAACACCTTGAGTACCTTAGTTTTAGGAATATTGCAAAAAATGATAAACCGATTACTACTCCTATATACAGCAATTATAGAAGATTTTTTACTGAAACTTTTTTTATGAAATGGTTTCTTTATGAAAAATTAGACCCAAACGATATTAATAAGATTGATAGAATATTGAATGTTATGAGTATTGAACACCAGAACTATATCAGAGCTCAAATTGCAGAGTGGAAGACAGGTGATGGTGGCGTAGATGGTGACAAAAAATTCAGGATAATTTTGGAAGATGAGCGAAACATGATTTCACAGTTCATTAGAGATATCAGGCAAATAAGAGAAAAATTAGAAACAAGATAGATTTTAATTCCCATAATGTACATTTCTATAACAGACCCATCTAAAGGTTGCGGCGGATACCATGCAAAAATTCACATTTTGGCACAGCCTCTAAAGCCTGCGGCTACCTACCCGTGCTTCTGTTTTCTTCATTCACTACAACCATCATCCTCGTCTTCACATTATCCGCGGTGGAAAGCCTGCATAGATAGATACCAGTTCCTACCTTTCTCCCCCTCTCATCCTTTCTATTCCATTCTATCTCATACCTTCCACTTATCTTTTCTTCATGGATAAGGGTCTTTATCAACCTCCCGGTAACATCAAAAATCTGGAGATTGACATAACAGGAGTGTTTATGCGCCTTACCTGGCACATTGTATTTTATCGTTGTGCTGATGGCAAACGGGTTTGGATAATTTTGAGATATATCCAGAGGTATAATCTCGCATAATTTTGGTGTTGCTACAACCGGACCGTGCCACTCAACACTTCCTCCTACGTCCACATCCCCAACTTTATAGAAGTACGTTGTTCCTCCTATTACAAGTGAATCAGTGTAACTATAAGTATGCGGTTTACCCTCTGCAGGAAGTTTGTTGATTATTTTATATTCACCATCTTTCTCTATTGCCCTTGCTATTCTCCACTCTTTATTATCGAACTCAAGCAGGGTTTCCCATTGAAGTAGTACCTCTTCATATCCAGCAATCGCGTCAAACCAGCTCATCTCAATACCTGTGAGTTCGGTTGATATAAGTATCCTGTAACCTGATGCAGCCTTTGCTCCACTGGTATTGTTCCAAACCACGATGGCAAAGTCGTCATCTGTGTTAGGGGTTGTCCAGGTGAACAGCTCATTCTTACCAGAACCGCTATCATCAGCCATAACCTCATATTCTGCGCGGCTCTTTATATAGTCAGCGTCCTGAGAACTGTAAAGAGCAAAGCCCATATCAGCATTTCCCGTGCTGCATACAAGGGTGAAATAGTATAATGTATTATTGGTAAGTGCAGGGCTGACATCATGAATATGAACCACATCGTTTGACTTCATACTGAAGGTATCATCCGATGGGTTCCAACCTTCTATAAGGACGAGGTCGTTCTCACAATAGTTTATATTGTAACTGCCTGTGCCACTGTAGCGGAATACGCCTGGATAATAGATTGTTCCCGGGGTAATGTGGTGACCGTCAGTTGCAATGAAATCTACCTCTCCGGCTCCCTCATTAGATGACTCCGTATACACACTGAACCCAGAACTTGAACCAGAGTAGTCAGTATAAAGTCTCAGGTGGTAATCAAC
>SOKM01000067.1 GCA_004375785.1 Candidatus Cloacimonadota bacterium
AAATCTTTTTTTCTTGACTTTATAAGTTTTATTAACTATAATGCCTCATTATGAAGATTTATATCCTATTGATTACTCTTCTTATCACTGTAACTGTTTCATCGGGTAAAGCTGATGAGGGGTTAACGGATGAAGAGCTGTTAAATATATGCCTGAAGAATGCAGGAAGAAGAATTGCAAATGATTTGCACGAGAAAGGATACAGTGAGATATGTGTTGTAGAGAGTCCTTCAGAGACGGATGAAAGAATCAATTTCATTCTTATAGAGAGTATTGCAAACGAGATAAAAAACATGAATGGAAGTATTTTTTTAATGAAAGAGAAGGGAACGAGAGGTAAACCCACTCTTTTCTACAGGGTTATTGAAAAAAATGTCTCTATAGAAGAAAAGGACCGTTTTTGGGGGGCTCCCGTTGTTGAAAGGGACATTAGAGTCAAAATCTCTTACAGGCTTGTTGCTCCGGAAACCGGAGAGATTTTAATTTCAAAGGAAATCGAGGAATCATTGAAAAACAAAATTTCCCAAAAGGCATATACTAACCTCACAAAAGGAGCAAAAAAAGGTGTATCCTTTACCAGTCTTTTAGAACCAGCAATTGTAACAGCTATTGTCGGTGGTTTAATGTATCTTTTCTATTCACAGAAAAGCAGTAAATAACTGGAGGTATTATGGATCCTGAGTTGAAGGAGAAAATAAAAAGGGGGAAGGCACTTTTTGACCAGGGAAGAATCCATGAAGGACTCACACTCCTCAAAGAAGCAAGCGAGGAGGCGGTCGACTATCCCGATATTCACAATCAGCTCGGGTTGATGTATAGTTTGCTTGGTTCATTTCAGATGGCTGTGGATTCGTTCAAGAAAGCTCTTGAGTTAAATCCAAACTATTTAGAATCTCACTTGAATCTTTCCATTACCTATAATGAAATGGGAAAATATTCAGAAGCAGTTAACGAGTACGAAAAGGCTATAAAATTGGAGGAAGTTGAAGGAATATTGACAAAGGGGATGAGGGCAAAGCTCGCAAATGCTCACAAGGAGCTCGGTATTACCTATCTTGAGATAGAGGAGTTTGAAAATGCAAAGCGGGAATTCTTGAAAGCATTAAAGATTGCTCCTCAGTATCTTGACATAAGAACACTCCTGGGAAACACCTATATCAAAATGGGAGAATTTGAAGAGGCAATCAAGGAACTTGAAAATGTTGTAGGGGCGAATCCGCAGTATATTAACGCAAGGATCAAACTGGCTGTGGCTCACTATAAGAAGGGAGATAGGGATACGGCAAATAATATCCTTAAAGAGACACTCACCTTTGCCCCGGACAACGAGAAGGTTAAAGCATTCTTAAGATTGAGTGAAAATGATTAAAAATGTTTTGATGTTCTCAAGGAGGGCTAAATGAATAAAAAGAGGCTGAAACACTTTCAGGATCTCCTGTTAAAAGAGAAAGCAAAATTTACAAAGGAGCTCGACAATTTTGAACATAAGATAGATACACCTTCAGGTGGTTTTGCCTATCCTTATCACATGGCTGATAGGGGAACAGAGACAGCGAAAAAGGAAGAAGAGTCCATAATCGTAACAGGTGTCGGAGATAGGCTACTATTCATAGACGAAGCCCTCGAGAAGATTCATAATAAAACATACGGAGAGTGCGAAAAATGTGGGAAGCTGATTGAAAAAGAAAGGCTTGAAGTAAAACCTTATGCGAAGTTATGTGTTAAATGTAAGGAGATAGAAGAAAAGTTGACACGAAGAAGATGAGAAAGAAATGGAAGATTTTAGCTTTCATCGCCTCAGCTGTTATATTTGTGGACCAATTATCCAAAGGGATTGTTTCAAAAACAATGTTTCTTGGTCAATCTATCAGAGTTATCGGGTCATTTTTTCGTATCACTTATATTAGAAACCCGAATGCTGCATTTGGAATCCGTGTGGGTTCAGGTTCACCTATCTTGATGATGGTGTTAACTTCAATTGCTACCCTTCTTTTAATAATATATTTTTTTAGAATAAAAGAGAAAGGACGACTTCTCTATTCAGGCCTTGTGTTGATAATAGGTGGTGCCATGGGAAACCTTATCGACCGCTTTAGAATGAAACAGGTGATTGATTTTATTGAGCTCGGGATAAAAAGATTCAGATGGCCTGTTTTTAATATTGCAGATTCCTGCGTGACCATTGGAATCATCATAGTTCTATGGGTATGGATTTTTGGCAAAAAAAGAGAAAAAAACTTGGATAATTCATTGATAAATTCTGAATCTATGTTATAATAAATTTAGAAAGAAAGGAGGTGAGTTTTTGCAACACTTAGAGATGAACGTAAGGAGGAAAGAATGGTCAAGAAATCCATTTTATTCATAATCTTGCTGACCTTATTTGCCAGTGTTGTCGGGGCAGACAACCTAACGCTCGAATTTACATACAGAAATTATCCAGAGAAGATTGCTCAAGGACTTAGAGAAAAAATAGAGAATGCATCCTCAGATGAACTCCTGCCTGTGATAGTTGAATTTGATAAACTTATAGATACAGGTTTTCTATACAATCTCGTAAAGGGAATGGGTAAAGGAGAAAGAAGGTCGTTCACAATCAACACTCTGAAAGAATTCACAGCCACATATCAGAAAGACGTAATGGGATACCTTGAAGAGATGGAGAATTCTGGTAAGGTTGAGAGACTCAGCCAGTTGTGGCTGACAAATTCCATTGGGATGAAGGCAACAAAAGAGATTATCGAAGAGGTTGCGAAACATTCAAATGTTGCACTAATCTGGTTGGATGATAAACATTTAAAACCCCATGTTGTTACTGGAAGTGAGTTTTCTGGGAACGACAACACCCCCGAATCGAGAGCTATTGTCTGGAACGTTCTCAAAATAAATGCAGATCAGGTATGGGGTCTTGGTTACACTGGTGAGAATATCATCGTTGGACATATCGATACGGGTGTGAACTATAACCATAATGACCTGAAAGACCACCTCTGGGACGGCGGTCCCTCATATCCAAATCATGGATGGGATTTTGAAAACAATGATAATGACCCGATGGATGACTATGGGCATGGAACACATACTGCAGGTACTATTGCTGGTGACGGAACTGCTGGAACGCAAACAGGAGTGGCTCCTGATGCACAGATTATGATTTTAAAGGCACTTGGACCAATGAGTACTCTCCAGAGTGCGGTCAATTTTGCTCTCACCCAGGGTGCTCATGTTTTAACAATGTCAGCAGGATGGGATAGTTCAATCGTTGGAGGACAGTGGAATAGTTATAGTACGATGGCTCGCAATATCGTAGTCAACTGTATGACTGCTGGTGTTGTCTTCTCAACATCGGCAGGGAATGGAAAACAACCTGGTCATTATGTAATTCCATATGACATAGGTATACCCGCAAATACTCCTGCCCCCTGGTATGGAAGTGCAAGTCACAGTGCCTGTATGGCTGTTGGTGCAACCAACCAGAATAATACAATCGCCTCTTTTTCCAGTCGCGGAGCAACACAGTGGTGGTTCAGCCCCTGGTATGAATATTCATACCCCCCGGGGCTAATAAAACCTGATGTAGTTGCACCAGGAGGCAGTCCTGGTATCACATCACTCTCCTATACCAACAATAATGGATATGTTGGTGGAATCTCCTGGCAGGGAACCTCAATGTCCTGTCCACATCTAACAGGGCTCATTACACTTATACTTGAAAAAGATCCGAATCTTACACCAGAGGAGCTCGACAGTATTATAGAGATAACCTGTCTTGACCTCGGGAGTGCTGGCAGGGACAACTACTATGGTGCAGGTTTAATAAATGCTTTTGATGCCGTGAATGCTGTAGGGATTGAAGAAGAACCTTCTAAAAAGGTCATTCCAGGACAGTACTCTGTGAGATGTTATCCAAATCCAGCAAGAGGTGTAGCATCCATTAGATTTACACTTCCTCGGAAGGCGGAGATTTCCATAGATGTTTATGATGTCTCTGGAAGAAAAGTATCCACAGTGGCTTATGGAAGATTTGAAAGCGGTAAACACGACATCTTATGGAACAGGAAGAATGAAAAGGGAGTGAGAGTTCCACAGGGTGTCTACTTCATCCGATTAAGGACAGGGCGAGCCGAGGCACACGGAAAGCTTATACTTATCAATTAATAATTAACAACAAAGCATTAAGGGGAGTGTTTCAGACACTCCCCTTTTTTTTCTTGACTTCTTATCCTTTTTCTTCTATATTCACATCAAATGGACATATTAGTAGACTTTTTTAGTAAAAACCAAAGTCTATATACCTATTTGCTATACATAGTGACACTTTTTACCTTCACATTCATTGCTCGGATGTGTAACCACTTTGTTACCCTATATGTGGAGAAGAATACTTTTAGAAGGAGAGATGTTGTTCGCCTCTTTACCCCTTTTTTGATACTTTTCTTTATTATTGCAGGTGAGTCATTCTTCTCAGTGTTCTTTAATTTAACTCTTGATA
>SOKM01000279.1 GCA_004375785.1 Candidatus Cloacimonadota bacterium
AACCATCTAAGAATATATGCCATAAACACAACAACAATCACTGTAACGAGATTTATATTCAATGTCAGACCAAATACGAGACTGATTATGGCAAGATTTAGATGGAACTCAGGTATTCCAACAGAAAGCGACTTAAGGAATACCTGTTTTACCGCACCTTGAGGAAGGATTATACCGAGTATATGTCCCAGGGCACTTCCTACAATTGCCCCAAGAATAATGATAAAGATAAAAATCCACGGGTTCTTTCTCCTCAAAGCCATACTTTTTTATAACAAATATCCAACTGACTGTCAAGAAAAAACAAATTATCAAATTCTTCCTTGACATTTTCATTTTTTTCTCTTATGGTTAAGTAGATAAATTAAGAAATATACAGGTCTCTTAAAATCCCTGTTTATTAGAAGGTTTTATATATGAAGATATTGCATACTGCTGATATTCATTTGCAGGAATACGGTGATGAAAGGTGGAGAGCCCTCGAGTCATTGATAGAGATAGGGAAAAAAGAGAAAGTAGATATATTCATTATTGCGGGTGACCTTTTTAACAAAGGGGTAAGTGCGGAAAACCTGCGGGGAAAGATAAGGACTCTATTTTCAAATACAGGATTTAAGATATATATACTACCTGGCAATCATGATAAAGATTCTTACAAACCAGGTCTTTTCTTCGGAGCAGATGTGAAAATCTTAGAAGAAGAACCCAGTGATATTCAAGACATTAGAATTATAGGGCTTCCTTTTGAAGAGATAAAAGGCGAAGAGATTTTACAAAAGGTCAATTCCTTAAAAAAGAAACTCAAAAAAGAAGGAATAAATATACTTGTTTTCCACGGCGAACTACTCGATTCCTTTTATTCGAGGGCTGATTTTGGCGAGGAGGGCAGCAAAAGATATATGCCTCTCAGGTTATCATATTTTGATGAACTAAGCATAAACTATATACTTGCAGGCCATTTCCATACCAATTTTGATGTAATCGAACTCAAAAACGGTGGTTA
Source organism: Candidatus Cloacimonadota bacterium (assembly GCA_004375785.1). Lineage (GTDB taxonomy): Bacteria > Hydrothermota > E44-bin80 > E44-bin80 > E44-bin80 > E44-bin80. Next base: position 1,004 of record SOKM01000279.1, read on the forward strand.
TTTTGTTTATCCCGGTTCACCTATATCCATCACAAAAAGGGAAACAGGACGAAGAATGGTAAATATCTTTGAACTCAAAAACCCTCCATCTGAATATCCTCTCGATACACCATATTTTGAAGCCTTAGATATCGAACTCGACCCTCTTGAAGATGAAAGCCCTGTTGAAAAAATCGAAGCAGAACTAAAGAGACTCCCTCAGAACTCAAAGGTTTTATTGAAGGTTAGAGGATACTTCAATGCACGTAAGATTGGATTGACTGAAACATCATTGATTGAGAGAATTAAAAAAATCTGTATTGAAAGATGTGCGGGAGAACCAGAATTTGAATTCAGGGATATACAAGCCATTCTTGAGGATGACCTCTTTAAAGAATTCCTGAAAAAACTTGAGCAGAAAGACTTTGAGGAAGGTGTAAAAAGAGGAATGCGAAATATAGCAATAAAAGCAATGATGGAGGGAATGTCTTGAGAATTAAAGAATTCTTAATCACAAGATATGGCCCTCTCGTGGATATGGGATGCTTTCTCTTAACGGATTTTAACCTTTTCTTTGGAAGAAACGAAGAAGGGAAAACCTTACTGATTGATAGTATAGTTCGTTTCTTGTTTAAAAAACAAAACAAGATTTTCGATAAGATTGACAGGGTAGAGGAAACTCCTGAGGGCTATCTTCATTTAGCAATGGAAAAAGGTAAGGAGATAAAATTCCCTGAGAAGGGTGAACTAACAGAGTTCACAGGATTAAGTGCGAGAGAATACAGAAATATTTTCATCATAAGGAGCAGCGACCTCTCTATTGACAAAGAGGATTCCTTCTATAGGAATGTTCAGAACAGATTAACAGGACTCAGAACAGATGAGATTGAAAGAATAGATACCCGCCTTCTCGAAATTGGAAAATTAACTCCAAAAGGTGATTTCAGGGACATAAAGGATGAGAAATTACGAACGAAGTTGTCAGACGCTAAAATCCTCATTGAGAAGATAGAAGGATTGGCGAAAAAGATTACAGACGAAGGATTTGAAAGATTAGAAGAGGAGTTATTCAATAAGAAAAAAAGTGTTGAGACAATTGAAATAGAACTTAATGATTATGAAAACGCACGAAAAAGAGAAACATATGAGAAATGTATTACTGCATGGAATTCATTAAATAAAGCACGTAATGAATTTAAGCATTTAGAGAATTACAATGAAAAGGATGAAGAATTGTGGAGAGACTGTGAACGGGATATAGAGAAATATAAAGAAAAAAAAGTAAAATTTGATAAAGAGTTGGCTGAGAAAGAGGAAGAATTAAAGAAAAAAAAGAGCGGACTCGGAAAGAAGGAACATGAATTCCTCGTCTATATAGATATAAAGAAGAGACTGGATGACGATATAAACCCTGAAGTAAAAAACTATGAGAAGAGAAACCAGGAGTTTGCGAGAGCAAAAGTGATTCGCAAGGTTCTAACAATTTCAGAAATAATATTTGGTCTCCTTTGTGGAATCTCTATTATCGGGTATATCTTTAGACTTTCTTCGTTTTTAAAGTATTCGTTTCTCTTTTTCGGCGTGCTCACAATAATTTTTTTAATTGTAAAGATAGGTTTTTTCTGGAAAAAAAGGGGGCTTGCAGGGTCACTTGAAAAAATAAAATTATCTACTGCAAAACTGGGGCTTTCTGGAGAAAGTATTGACGATATAGTTTTTAATATCAGAAGATTTCAAGAAGAATTTTCAAAAATGGAAAAAGAACATAATTGTATAGAAAAAGATTTAGAAATACTTGAGACGGAAATAAAAAAGATTGAGGATGAGATTTCAGAGTTAAATATGAAAATCAATAACAGCGAGAAAAATATAGAGGGGATAAAAAGAAAATCAGGAATAGAGTTAAGAGATGAATACAATAAGAAACTACAAAGAAAAAAAGAACAGGAAAAGGTGAAGGATAAAGAAAGTGGAATACTCAAGAGTTATTTAGGAGAAGGAGGAAAAAGAGAGAAAGAAAAGAGTCAATACTGGAAAAAGAGTATTGATGAATATAGTATATATAAGGATAAAGCAGTGGGTATAGATTATAATGAAAAAAACTCTGCTCACCTGAAGGATAAAAGAAATTCTCTCATTGAAGAGGTAAAAGGGATACAGAAAAGGCTCAACATTTTTGTAGAAGAAATAAAAGAAATAGAAAAGGCTGTAAATCATAAAATTCTTATGACAAGCGAAGAGGATTATTTGCATTGTAAAACAACCATTGACCTGAACGCTATAAAAGAACGGCTCGAGGCCCTCATAGCAGAAAATGAACAGAGAAGGGAAGCCGTCCTAAATGTTAAAGAGATCTTTGAGGAGATTGAAAAGGAAGAAGAGAAAAAGGTCACGAGTCTCTTTGGGGGAAATAGTCCTGTCTCAGCATATTTTAAGAAAATAACCAAAGGAATGTATAAAAATGTAGAATATGATACTATGGATAAGAGTGTGAAGCTTCTATCAGAAAATGGAGAGCTCTTGAGTGCCGAAAAACTTTCAAGCGGTGCCTATGACCAACTGTATCTTTCTATCCGACTTGCTCTTGGAGAGAAAATATTGAAGGGAGAGAAAGGGTTTTTTATAATGGATGACCCCTTTGTAAAATCAGATATAGATAGATTAAAAAGACAATTGACCATACTGAAAGAACTCTCGAAATCGGGCTGGCAGATAATATACCTCACCGCAAAGGATGAGGTAAAAGACTGCCTGAAAGATGAGATTAAAAACAAAGAGATTGCATATTTTGAGATATAACCCACCTATCTATTTCTTTGATTGGCAAAAGTTTTACGGAGTTTTATTCAAATCCAATAAACCATCTTTCTTTTGTTTTAGCCGGGTGGAGACGAAGCCAGAGGTCGTCGGGTAGATAGACATTAACCCCACAGTACTCACACGGCACAAGTCTGTCCATTCCATCTATTGTCAGAGCCCCACCGCATTTGGGGCACGAAAAAACAATTGGTCCTGAAATTGCGGGTGGTTCTTTTCCAGAACTTGATTTTACGTCTGCGTTAACAAGTAGTTTAATCGCTGGATAAATTTTCTTAAGCCATGAAGGACACGGTGAAATCTCAATGGAACATCCACATTCAGAACATTTATGAACATATGCTTCAGATAAACCTTCATTAACCTCAAAATAGGTTTTACATTCCTCACAGCGGGGTTTTAATCGACCATATAGCAGTGTTGTCTTGAACATTCCAAAAATGCTTGAATTGCTTCCTTCTCCCTCTTTCAATTCATTTTTAACTTCTTCCAAAATATTTTCTAAAATACCCTTCCAATATTCATGAGGAACATCAGTATCAGACTGACACCGCTCACAGTGAGCTTTTTCAAGCGGACCATTGAGCATTACCGGACTGTCGCATTTCGGACAATTTATACTGCACTCTATCACTCCATAATTCATTTTTAACTCCTCTCATTTTCATAGACTTAACGTATACTTTAAG
>SOKM01000329.1 GCA_004375785.1 Candidatus Cloacimonadota bacterium
GCCTGCGCCTACCTAAAAGCGGTATTTTGGCACAGCCTCTAAAGCCTGCGGCTACAGGCAAGTCTTCTTTCCAATTCATATTAATAGGGTGCCCAATGACTGATGACTCAATTACCCAATGACCCAATTACTCAATTACTGAATTGCTATTCTTCCGGGGTAAGTTTAGTCTTGGGTTTTTTCTCCAATTTGAAATTACAATAGAGGATGCCACCACCAGAGATGCTAACGGTTTTTTCCTTCCAGTAGTATTTATCACTTGAAACATGGATATTATAAATGCCCTCTTTTAGTTCTATTGCATATGAACCACCAGAGCTTGTTTCAATCGTATTATAATATTTTTTCCCTGAAATGGTTATCATTGCTTGTAGCGGAGTAACTGTCTTTTTATCGTAAACTCTTCCTTTCAGAATTCCTATGTCTGTGAATTGTTCTTCCCCAGCTATTTTCTTTGTATAAAATGCAATACCGAGGTCAAAAAGGGATTTTTTAATATCATCCCCGAGCAAACTGTTTGGTGTAATCATTCCTGCTTTAAGGGAAAAATAAGTATGGTCAAATCTTATACCATAATCATAATTTCTTCCGTCAATGCTGAAATATGGTTTCACCCCTTTAATGTCAAAAATCTTCCAGTTGAGAAAAATACCAAATGCATCATTATGTTTTTCATCACTATAGTAATCTGTATTCAGTGTTTGAGCCCAGGCGCCATATCCTACAAACTTTCCTCTTCCGAATCCAATTGAGATATCGGAAAAAATGATATGTTTTCCTATGAGTCCATATGCTGAAAATTGTTCTGAATTTCTCACTCTGTATACATTTTTCTCCCATCTTGTATCCTCTCCCTCTCCATATGAAGAGATATAACGAATCGGAGTTATATTATCAATTCCGATAGAAACACGCGGTTTTGATAATTCTTCTTCTAATGCGAGAAATTCGCAATTTAGTCCGTATGCACCTCCCAGGTAGGAAGCAAATTCAATATTAACTCTATTAAAAAGTCCAAATCCAAGAGCGAAATCTATATCCCAAGGCGCTATCTCTTCATCAGATGGCATTTTTCCGGTTACATAAAGGGCAGCAGTTTTATGCGGAAGAATTTCGCCTGTTGGCACAGGTGAAATGAATACTCCATAAAGACCTGATATCGAAAAGAAAAATAGGATAAAAAAGAACAGTTTTTTCATAGTTTTTTCTCTGAGATTGAAATTTGTAGCGTTGGGGTTTATCCCCAACTAATGAAAAACGTGACAGACGTTGTTAGACTTACAATGAGAACCTTACGCAGGCTGAAGCCTGCGACTACAATAGATGGTTTTACGGTTCTGGCACATTGAGTAACAAATCAAGCATATCCTGTGACCTTTTATCTTTAGGATTGATTTTAATTGCCTTTTTGAAGGCTTTGATTGCTTTAACCCTTTCCCTCAACCCCCAGTGTGCATATCCTAAATAGTATAAAGCAGATGCATGGTTTTTGCTGTACTCGAGAACCTTTTTAAGACTTTCAACAGCAGGTTTATACTTTTTCATTGAGTTGTAAATTATTCCAAGGTGATAGTGTGCGATGACCGAGCCCGGATTCTTTTTAAGAAATTTCTTGAATGCATCAATTGCTTTTTCCTGATCTCCTCTATGATGGTGGGTAATACCGAGCCAGTAATCTGCCATCGAAAAATCTTTGTTTATTTTGAGTGTTTTTTCAAGTTCTTCTATTGCTTCTTTCAAACAGGCTTTTCTGTAGTATGCTATTCCGAGGGCAAAATGTGCGTCAGCAAACCCTTTTTTTAACCCTATAGCAATTTTGTATTCTTTGATTGATTTTATTACATTGCCCATAAGGTAATATAGGTCTCCAACTACCTTATGATAGAAAGGATTGTTTATATCAATGGAGAGTGCCTTCTCCATTTCTTCTGCAGCAAGTTTTATTTTTCCCAGGAGCCTGTAACGATGAGACTTCTTTGTGTATAAAACGGGAGTAAGTTTTTTATGTAACTTCTTTCCGCAGTATGGACAGAATGAGAAATCCTTATTATCAAATACCTTACCGCATCCTTTACATTTCATTTTGGTTCGCCCTCAATTTCGACAGATTATCCATTTTACGCAGGCTAAAGAGACTGTGCCAAAATACCGTCTGAAATTCAATAATTTACGCAACCTAAAGGTTGCGGCTACCATGCGAAAATTCACATTTTTGCACAGTCTCTAAGCCCTGCGGCTACTTTGCAACCAAACCCTTGCCGCCTGTGGTTTGTGCTCTTTTTAAAATGGTGCTTCGACTCCTAGATCCTTTCCGATTTCTTTCATATTTTCGAGAACCTTATTGGAAATAGAGACGGTCTCCTTCTGCTCATCTGCTTTTTTAAACTCTTTTTCTCCTGCAATGTAGATTTTGTCCTGTCCTTCCGCTTTCTCTGAATCCCTTAATATGCCAATGAATTTATCCATATTACCCTTGAATTCGTCTTTTGTAATGAAAATATCAGGGTCAATTGCACCAAGGAAGTGGCATACTCCTGCTGCCTGCTTGTTTGAGTAAATTATGGAACCAAATGCACCGCCAGAAAGGACGCCGCTCAGTATATCAACCATAGCCGAGAGTCCATAACCCTTATGGCTTCCCATTTCTTCTGTTCCACCACCCAAGGGGAGAAGCCCGCCTCCTTTTCGATTGAGCATATTGTCAAGCACCTTTGCAACCTCTACTGTTGGACGACCTTTCTCATCGGTTGCCCAGGCATCTGGAATGGGTTTGCCCATCCTGTTATAGACCTCTAATTTTCCTCTTGGAACAGTGCTCGTAGCCATATCAAGAACGAATGGGTTTTCATTCTTTGTAGGAGCAGCAATGCTGATGGGGTTTGTTCCCAGAACAGCCTGTTTTCCAAAGGTCGGAAGAACAAGCGGTGCGGAGTTTGTCAATGATATGCCGAGTAAGTCATCCTTAAGAGCCATCATCGAGTAGTATCCTGCGATGCCGTAATGGTTGGAATCTTTCACAGTTGCAAAACATAATCCGTTCTTTTTTGTTTTATCAATAACCATATTCATCGTTTTATAACCCGCAACCTGACCAATCCCATTTCCCGCAGATATGAGAAGGCTTACTGGAGTTTCCTTTAGTACTTTGAGTTCAGTTTTGGGGGTCATTTTATTGTCTTTAATGTAACCTACATATCTTTTTAACCTTGCAACACCATGTGAGTTGATACCTCTCCTGTTTGCAGCAAGAAGCACGTCTGTAGTTATTTTTGCATCTTCTTCAGGAACACCGAGGGTAGTAAAAACATCCTCTGTGAATTTCCTTAATACATCTACTTTTACGTCTGTGGATTCTGCCATTTCTACCTCCTTTTTGGCGAGACAAGTTTCTCTACTCCATTTATTGTTGGAGTAGCAGAGCTTGCTCTGCGTCACTTAACGGTTTAATAGGGAACACCGTCCCTCATTACTGTTTCTACCATACTCTTTATGAAGGGAGGAATATAACCCTTTTCATTCAATGTTTCCCTCAAACGTAAGACTATCTCTGGTGTATCTATTTCCATTGGGCAGTAACTGACACACCTTCCGCAGAGGGTGCAGGTGAAAGCCATTGGTGCTGCCTTTTCAAACCCACCTGAAATGTATGCCGTCCAGGGAATACCAATTCCTCCCATATACTTGTATCCCCAATATCCTGTGGTTATGGGGTAAACAGCACATTCATACATACAGGCACCACATCTAACACATATCAATATTGGCGAGAGGACCGGGTCTTTGGCAACTTCACTTCTGCCGCTATCGTAAAGAATTACATGAAATTCTCTTGGACCGTGTGCTCCGTAAACGATTGTTTTCTCGATATCTCCTGTCTTGCTTGGCCCGGAAACAATGGATACATAAGTCATTGCAAGATAACCCGCATACCGTGAAACAACTTCAAGAAGTCTGAATCCATCAGAGAGCGTAGGTAATATTTTCTCAATGCCTGAGAATACGATATGGACATCAGGTGCATTCGTGGCAAAACGTATGTTGCCTTCGTTTTCAAATAGAAAGACTGAACCTGTGTCCGCAGTTATTGCGTTCGCTCCGCTGATGCCAATATCCGCATTCACGAACTTGTCTCTTAGATATTCCCTTGCAAATTCAGTTAGTTTTTCAGGGTCGGGAGGGAGGTCTCTGTTCGCTATTTTTGAAAAGAGTTCTGCAACCTTTTCTTTTGGAATGTTTACAGCTGGTGCAAGAATATGCATTGGTCTTGAGTGGAGACTCTGGACAATGAATTCTCCAAGGTCGGTTTCATAAACCGTATTTCCCCATTGCTCGAGATTTTCATTCATATCGATCTCTTCTGATGTGATGGATTTTCCTTTCACAATTGTCTTGCCTGTTCCAGTAATCCCTTTCAATATTTTTAGAGCCTCATCCTTATCCTTAGCAAAGTGGAAGTTGCCGTGCATGGTCTTAATGCTTTTTT
>SOKM01000110.1 GCA_004375785.1 Candidatus Cloacimonadota bacterium
TTCCTCCTATATGGGAAAAGGTAGATATCATTTTCCTCACCCACAATATGTCAGACATGAGCCTTGAGTGCCTTAATGCCTTAAAGAAAAACACGCATCACCCATTCAGGCTTATCTGGATAGACAATGGTTCTGAGATGGTTCATTACAGAAAGATAAGGGAAAAAGTTGAGGATTTCAACTACATAGGTCACAGATTCGATGTAAATCGCTTCTATGCAAGGGCTATAAATCAGGGAATCGTTATGTCGAATGCAAGATACATAGTGACATTGAGTAATGATGTCTTTGTGACCGATGGCTGGCTCAGGAAATTACTTTCAATAATGGAGAGCAATCCAAAGGTGGGCATTGTCTCTCCGCTGACGGATAGGATAGGATCTCCTGTCTGCAAGGCAGATTTCGCTGCCCAGAAATGGCGACTTCCCGTCAGGGGTAACTATTGCGAACAGATAAATAGATTGCCCGAAAGATACGGCAGGACATCAAGTAGCATTTCCATGTTCTGCTCTATGATAAGAAGTGAAGTCATGGATAAGATAGGCCTTCTTGATGAGCGGTTCTTTATACTTGGTAATGATGATGATTATTGCGATAGGGTGAGGTTGGCTGGTTTTGAGACCGCAGTTTGTCTGAATTGTTTTGTTTACCACAAACATAGTGTAACGAAGGATTTAATTTTCAAGCCAAAGAGTATTGAACGGATGGCCATAAAAAGAGATCATCAGGCATTATTAAGGGAAAAGAGGCAGTTGCGAGCAATGACAGGAGATTTGAAATGAAAGATGATGTATTCAGGCAGATAGTTGACATTATTTCAAAATACAATTGTAAATGGTGGTTAGATGCTGGCACTTGTTTGGCCGTAATGAGAGGAGATGATTTCATTACCCAGGCGGAGGATGTGGATATTGGCCTTCTTTCCATCCACACAAGTTTATGGGATTTTTTTATTATGGACTTTACTGCGATTGGATTTCAGTTCTCCAAGGGCAGAACTTACAAAGGATATCGAGTGACCCTAGGATTTGTAGGACCAGAAAAATTAGATATTTTCTTCTATTACGAAAAGGACGATTATCTCTGGCATCCCATCCACGGGAGAGAGAGTGAGCAATTACCACAAAAGGTTTATAAGCCCGAAAAATTCAGCAAACACCTTTTCGATAATTTAAAAGAAGTGTCTTTCAAGGATAGACTTTGCTATCTTCCGAATCCCCCAGGGCAGTATTTATTGGAACGCTACGGGGAGAACTGGAGAGAGCCTAATCCGAACTACAAATTCTGGCGGGACAGTAAGGCCATTGATATGGAATTCGCATGATAGGAACAGACAAACAAGAATACTGGAAAAGCAGGGCGAGGCAGTACGGTAAGTTCAAATGGGCTAATGATCCATCTTATCTCTCTGCGTTTATTAAAGCCTGTGAGCCAAGAGAGAGAGAATGGATTCTTGATGTTGGTATTGGCACTGGACTCGTGGCAGAAGCAATCCTGCCTTTTGCCTCAAAGATCGTGGGAATTGACAACTCGAAAGATATGCTTACTCAATGCAACGGCAAATTCAATGTTATGTTCTGCGATGCACGAGACATCCCTTATCCCGACGGTTCATTCGATAAGATAATTGCACGCAATGTTTTCCATCACATAACTGAGAGGCTCCAGGATGCCGTAAACGAATGCCACAGAGTCTTAAAGAGAGGCAGGAGGATTGTTATTGGAGAGCGTATAGCTCCCTCTGATGAGACGAGAGCAGAATATGGGGCAATATTCAGGCTCAAGGATAAAAGGAATATCTTCATTGAAAGCCATCTGATTAATTTAATAGAGAGAGCAGGGTTTGAATTTGTGGGTTCACAGTCCCATTGGATCAGAGGATTGAGCGTAAAGGCATGGTTAGCGAAGAGTGGATTGGATGATGAGGCGAAAAGCAAAATATATAATCTCCACATAAACGGTTCTGATGAACTCAAGCGAGCCTATAAAATGAAGAAACGGGGTGGTGATTGCTTCATTGATATAAAAAACATAATTGTAATTGGAGAGAAATGAAGGACATAACGATAATTATAACGACTTTCTTAAGGCCAGGCTGTTTGAAGCGGTGCGTTGAGAGCATCCGAAAGTATTATCCCGATATAAGGATTATCGTGAGCGATAATGGAAAGACACCCCCGAATCTTATATATGAATTAACAGAGATTCATAAATGCAAGTATCTTAAATTGCGATTTGATAGCGGAGCTTCGCATGCAAAAAATGCCGCCCTTGATATAACGGAAAGTAAATATGCCGTCATAATAGATGATGATTTCGAATTCACCAGAAATACAAATCTGGAGAAATTCAAGATTGTCCTTGAAAGTGATGATAATCTCGGGATTGTCGGAGGCAAGCCCATATCTCCCTCTGGGAAAGTAGGAACGAGAGGAAGTAAGCTTTTAATAAATAAAAAGAAGGAGATGTTCTGGAGATTCCCAATAGAAATTCCTGATTGGAAGGAAATTAAAGGTATTGAATATTATTATGCCGATTATACTCGCCAATTTCTATTGATCAGGAATGTTCCCGATATCAGATGGGACAATGATTTGAAAATAGGTGGGCTTCATGTAGCATTTTTCATAAACATCAAACTTCATGCGAATTGGAGAGTGGCATATGTGCCAGAGGTTGAGGTTATTCATCATCGTTCACGTCCGGCAAGTCTTGGGTATATGTTTTATCGACGGAGGAAAGATTTTAAGAAAAAACTCTACGAGAAGACAGGGTTAAGATACGGTATTTTTCATAACCATACTATTTTCGATTTTAAATATGCAAAAAAGATCAAGCCGCCTGATTTCGAGAGATTCAATGTATTTAAACTAGAAGCACAATGAAGAAGGTAATATATATTGATATTGGAGAACTCGGCTGGAGTCTCTATCTTAGTGCTCACATGAGATGGCTGAAGGAAAATACTGATGACCATATAGGCATAATGACTTTTGTTGACAGACATTGCCTCTATAATGGCATAGTCAATGCTATTTACGATGTGCCAGATGATTTTCACAAGAAATTCAGGCGAGGCACAGAAAGTCGATTTGGACTGAAGGGAACATCACCTGATAATTTAAAGAAATATTTTACAGAGAGGATTCCCTCGGGATACGAAATCGGAGGTTTTTTCGGTCGTCATTTTAATATTAGAAGTAAGGCAATATTTGAACCATATGCCTATAGTAAAGAATTGAATGGAAGGAAGGAGATCTTGGTATTTCCACGCCACAGAATTATGGGGCGTCCGAGCCTGAGGAACCTCTCAAGTAAATTCTACGCTAAGACCATTGTTGCTCTATGTAAAAAATATCCTGATTATATTGTTAGGACAATGGGCATCCCTTCTGGTGCTTATAGCATAAACGGAATAGAGAGGACTAATTATGTGAATGATGTGCGAGAGGGCATGGATTTACAGGAAATAATAGACAGGTGTCAAGTCGCCATAGCCACGGTAGGTAGCCAATCGGCCCCCCCCAAGCTTGCTCTGCTTCAGGGTGTACCGACATTCATGATTGGGCATCAGAGAGCAAGGCATGTAGGACCAGATAATTGGATGTCTACGAAGAATGAATTCTATGATGTAGTGAAGAAGCACTATGGCAGCATAGACACGAGAGACTGCATAGGCAAAATTATCTCCTTTATAGAAGAGTGTCATCATGCTTAAAGAAAGCCGAGTTCATGAATACTGGGAGCAAAGAGCTGCTAAACAAGGAATGCAGACTGTTGGCTTTAGCAATAGATCACTTGATTTTCAATCCAGGCTACATAAACAGAGAATAAAATTTATTTTTCCACGCTGTCCCCAGTTTTTAAAAACCTTAGATTTCGGTTGTGGAACTGGTAATTTCGCAAACTGCTTTGAATCATATCTTGGAGTAGACATAAGTGAAACCCTTCTGGCTTTTGCAAGAGCAACACATCCAGAGAAAGACTTTATTCTTTTAGAGCAACCCATCCCATCAGAAAAGGCAATTCTTCTCTTTAATCCTGAATTATTCTTTTCGGCAACAGTCCTGCAACACAATTCCGATAATCTTGTGAGGAAGATATTCAAAAGTATAGCACAAATCGAGCAAGATATGATATTTTCCATTTATGAGAATTGTCAGGTGATAGCAAAGCATGTAAAAGGGCGGGAGTCAGAGGAATACTTGGCACTTCTTGGTGAAAGCTTTAAGATTTTATCCTCTCGCTCTTTTAGTCATTGTGTTCATGGCGAGAAACATGCTCTCACTATTGCGAAGACAGAACCATTATGAGGGAAGAAAGATGAAGGTATTATTATTGTGTCCAATGGCTGATGGCCAGACTGGTCCTGCAATAAAATATGCTTTTGAATCATTGGGGCATAAGGTGATGGCTGTGGATGCAAAACGCCAGCCACATGATTCTTATAATGTAGCGTGTGAGTTCAAGCCAGATT